>CAIKVR010000026.1 GCA_903830915.1 uncultured Bacteroidales bacterium | reverse complement strand
ATAATAATGCAATTAAAGATATATTTACGCTGGCTGGAATAACAAGGCTTGTAACATGGTTTAATCCACAAACAAAACAAGGAGAACAAAGACCAATCAATGAAATTGCAAGCTCACACCTGGCTCGACGTACATTTATAGGTAATTTATCACTATCAACCGACTTAAATTATTAATCGGTTGATTTAGTTTTTAAGTTGTTTGTATTTAGATATTTATATTTTTATTTTATCATTTTCAAAAACCTACCTCTATCCTAAAAGCAGGATAATTGGACGTTTGGACTATTGTTTTTAATACTCCCTTTTTTTCGTTTGGAGTAAGTTCGTTTGCAGTTTTCAATTAGCCACATTATATCTAAATGGCTTATCAAGTGAATTCTAACCAATACAGCCACTGTAGAAAAGGCTTTCTGTGTTTTAGTAATTGCCTTCAATACAATCAACAACAAATGAGCTATAAGCGTACACCATATCTGAGTTCTTATTCCATTCTCTGTCTCTGAGTAGAAATAATGAAGTTGGAAGTTTTGTTTCATCTTCTTGAACATGGTCTCGATATTCCAACGTTTCTTATACAGAAAAGCTACTTCTTCATTTGAAATTTCAAAATTATTGGTAATGAATTTGTAAATTCTTCCCTTTTCGTCCTTATAAGTTATCTTGCGCAAGCAAAGTGTCTTTGCCTTTTTGTTTTCTACATATTTGATATGGATATGTTCCTCTTTCATTACTCCAAATTCCTGGTCGGTCAGCTCTTTCTCAAGAAGTACCTGCTGAACTTCATATTTGGCATTATCTTTAAGGCGACAAACAAAATTTATACCTTCCTCAGTCCATTGTGCAAACTGTAAGTAATGATTATAGGCCTTATCAAACACAATCATGCTGCCACTTGGCAGTATAAGATACTTCAGGAATTTTTTATCATGCATCTTGGCTTCACTGATTTTTACAAACTTTGCCGTATCGGCATGTGCATCTATCATCATGTGAACCTTTAAACCACCTTTTTTCTTCCCATCGCCTTTGGGGTTGCGCCCAACACCCTTCATTATATCCGAAAATAATCGTATTGTTGTTGAATCAAATATGTAGAAATCTTTAAACGAAACACCCTCAATTCGGCTGACCGACAAAACGGACGAAAAATGATTCAGTAACTCAAAATAAAAGTCTTGAAACAATTCATTGGTTCTATCTCTTAATCCATCACCAAAGGTGCTTTTAGCTGGTGAACTTTCTAATCCCAAATAATTGAGCTTACCCTGCAGTCCAAGCATTCCTGCACAGATCTCACCGCTCGAATCACATCTGCTAAATATACCAAAAAGCATTGAAACCAACTGTATCCAAGAAGGAAATTGCTTATAATACTTATCTGCTCCATATTTGCTTACCAGCAAATCAAACTTATCTCTTGGTAATAATTCTATTATTTGATTAAAAATCGGCTGACCGACTAATTTTTTTTCAATATCTTTGCCCATGTTGTAGTATTTTTTGTTTCGCAACTCAAATATACAACAGTAGGGTGATGACTTCGTGTTATTGCCCTATTTTTTTATTCGTGTCTAAATTGTTTGTCGGTCAGTAGTGAATGTTTATATATTTCAATGGTACAAATATATTTCTAATTTCTGATTATATTTGCAACAATTTTGACTACTTTTGGTGCTATATT
>CAIKVR010000025.1 GCA_903830915.1 uncultured Bacteroidales bacterium | reverse complement strand
GGTTTTGGTGAAGTGGTAGAAGTTGCTTCGTCGAAAGATGCCAACTATACCTTCATTCCTAAAGATTATGTAATTCCTGCTGATGCGGATTATTTCCACATCACAACCAATAATACCATTTACGGAACTGAACTTTTGAAAGATATTGATTCTCCGGTGCCTTTAGTTGCAGATATGTCATCTGATATTTTCTCACGTCCGCTGGATGTCTCAAAATATGGAATCATTTATGGTGGCGCTCAAAAGAATCTGGCACCTGCCGGATTGGCTTTTGTAATTGTAAAAGACGAATTGCTCGGAAAAGTTTCGCGCTATATTCCAAGTATGTTGAACTACAAAACGCATATTGCTGAAGGTTCAATGTTTAATACACCTCCGGTTTTGCCTATTTACAGTGCTATGGAAACCCTGCGTTGGTTGAAAGAAAACGGTGGTTTGGTTGAAATGGAAAAGAAAAACATTGCAAAAGCCGAATTGCTTTACAATGCAATCGATAACAGCAAAATGTTTGTCGGAACTGCTGCCAAAGAAGACCGTTCACGCATGAATGTTTGTTTCGTAATGAAACCTGAATTTGCTGAACTTGAAGCTGACTTCCTTAAATTTGCTACAGCTGCCGGAATGGATGGAATTAAAGGTCACCGCTCGGTTGGTGGTTTCCGTGCTTCTATTTATAATGCCATGCCGATTGAAAGTGTCCAGGCGCTTGTCGATTGTATGCACGAATTTGAAAAACAACATTAATTTAGTTTGTAGTTTATAGTTAGTAGTCGGTAGTAAATATACTGACTTCAAACTTTCAAACTTTCAAACTTTCAAACATATATGTTATGAAAGTACTAATTGCTACCGATAAACCATTTGCTAAGATAGCAGTGGACGGAATCCGACAGGAAATTGAAGCAGCTGGTTTTGAACTTGCTTTGCTTGAAAAATACACCGAAAAACAACAGTTGCTTGATGCGGTTGCAGATGCTAATGCTATTATCATTCGCAGCGATATAATCGATGCGGAAGTGATTGCTGCAGCCAAACAGCTGAAAATTGTAGTTCGTGCCGGTGCAGGTTATGATAATGTGGATTTGGAAGCTGCTACAGCTGCCGGTGTTTGTGTGATGAACACACCCGGACAGAATGCCAACGCAGTAGCTGAGCTCGTTTTTGGCCTGCTGGTATATGCCGTTCGTAATTTCTATAACGGAACTTCAGGAACAGAGCTTATGGGCAAAAAACTTGGTATTCATGCTTACGGTAATGTGGGACGAAATGTGGCACGTATTGCCAAAGGTTTCGGTATGGAATTGTTTGCTTACGATGCTTTTTGTCCGGCTGATGTGATTGAAAAAGATGGTGTGAAAGCGGTTGCTTCGGTTGAGGAACTTTATGCTGTTTCGGATATTGTATCTCTTCACATTCCTGCTACAGCTGAAACAAAAAAATCAATTAATACTTCTTTACTTGGACTGATGCCCAAAGGTGCTGTTTTGGTAAATACTGCCCGTAAGGAAGTAATTGATGAACAGGGAATTTTGGATTTTATGATTTCTCGTCCCGATTTCAAATATGTAACTGATATTGAACCGGGGAATAATGCCGAAATGACTGAAAAACTGGCTGGACGTTACTTTACAACTCCAAAGAAAATGGGTGCACAGACTTCGGAAGCAAATATTAATGCCGGAATTGCAGCAGCTAAACAAATTGTTGATTTCCTGCTAAACGGAAACCAACAATTCAAAGTTAATAAATGAGGGCAAGAAAAATATTGAAGTAATGCTATAAAACTGTTTTAAGTGTATATTTAAAACAGTTTTATATTTTATTAGTGGTATTGAAAACTACTAAATCAATTTGAATTAAAAAAAACACAAAAGTTGAAAATCAACAAGCAAAAATTCAACATGCAGTTTCATATCAAACTATTTCAAATAAATGTGAAATATTTCATGGATAACTGAATCCTACTAAAAAGATGAGGAATGTATTTACATTCAAAATAATAGTTCAATTATATTTATATTTCGCACATGAAATTGGAAATTAATCCAACGATTTAACAAATACACTTCTTACTGTTACTGTACCCCATTAACAGTAGTTTATTTCTTCATAAATAGGTATTTAAAACATGTACCATAATAGAGATATTTCTTATAACATCACTCTAATTTTACTGTAATTTTCTTTGCAATTTTAAGTGCAGTAGTCATTGTACTTAAATCGGTATCCAAACTACCATCGGCACCCGAATAATGACTGTGACCAATTACTTTCAGTACATATTCCAGCGTTGGACTTGCAGTATCAATATCGGCTGAGTAAACCAATGCCGGTTGACTGGAGGTTTTGTATTCCTTGTCGTTCGGAAATTTGTCATTGGTCCAGTATTCATTCCAGTCCCACGACTGATTCAGCTCCAGTATAATTTTATATTTTCCGTTCAACGGTTTTTCTGTTTTAGCATGAAGAACGAAGGAAGTCGAAGGTGTGGCACCTGTATATGCGTCAGCTACCGGTTGTTTAGGTGTTGGCATAAACGTACCGTATTCATTTTTTTCAGCCCTTTGGTGAGCCCAGTATGGCAAAGTTGCAGGTCGCTGAATTTCGCCGGCTTTCCACTGACCGGTTTTCCGGTTGGCACGGTGAAAAACCCCCTTACCAATACTTTCAGACACATACAAAGTCTGAATATAGTTTCCTTTCTCGTCGGCAAGCCATATAGCAAAAAGTGGATGATTATGTTCTGAACCTTTCTCAAACTGAATAGTAATGGCAGTTCCTGAATTATTTGCACCATAGTTTTCCTGCGAGAAAACTTCCTTTTTCTTTTGAGCAAAAATTACTATTGAAAATAGTAACATTGTTCCGGTTATGATTTTTGTTTTCATTTTATAAACTATGAATTATGAACTATAAACTGAATTATATTTTAATTATTAACCCAATTGTAGGCAAAATTGTTCCGGCAAAATTATCAATTGTGCGAAGAACATATTTTGAAGGATCTGTAGAATCTGTAACAGGTGAATATACTTTGTTGCCATTAGCATCTAACACACCTGTATCCAAATTGGTATAATTAGGCACTCCCTGAGTTTTAAAATTGTACACATTTTGAATATCGGTATAAAAATTTAATACCCATTTTTTGAAATAAAATTCCTTATCAATACGTACATCCAGTTGATGTGTGTCAGGTAATCGGTTTTTATTGAAATTGCTATAATCCAGAATGGGTCGTTTTGTTATATCCCATACCGTTTTCAAGTATGACGCTGAACTAATTGCGGTGTAAGGAGCACCACCCACAAACCTCCATCGGGCAGCCACATTCCAGTTTTTTGGCAATTTATAACTGGCAATTAAATTGAACAATTGACGAGTATCCCATGAAGAAGATAGGTATTCACCCGCCGAATTGGTGAATTCACTCCGGAAATAAGTGTATGTTGCAGTAACGTTCAATTTCTTCATCTCCATAATTTTATACAATATTTCTACACCGTAAGCACGACCTTTTCCAGTTGAAACAATTTCCTCATCGCCCACTTGTCCAAAACTCGTTCCTTTACTGGCAATACTCAACCCATCAGCCACTGAAAGCGGATAATAATTGTATGATTTGTAAAATCCTTCCACACTTAAGCGCATATTTTCCATTGGCCGATATTCAAAACCGGCTATAGCCTGATCGGAAACTGTGTATCTGAGATTTTCGTTTTGATTTACTAAAACTCCTGCCGAGTTTCTATATCCGAGAGTTGTATAAGCCGGTTGTTGTGCATAATGGCCTACATTACCATTCAAATCAAATTTTTCAGAAAGGGCATATGAAATCGAAAACCGTGGCGACAATTGATTGAGCGGATTCAGCATATTTTGATTGAAATTAATTCCTAAAGTGTTTATTCCTAACGATAGTTTCAATCTGTCGTCTAACAGCTCTTTTGAAGCCTGAATAAAAGCCTGATAGCCAAACAAACCAATTTTGGTATCGTAGTTCAATGTTGAAACTGTATTATTGAAATAAATCTGACGGAAAGTTGTATTGGTATAATGCGAGTATTTTAATCCGCCACCAAACGATAATTTTACAGGTAAATCGGGATAATTTCGTTCAAAACGAATCTTGTTTTCAGCTTCATCCGATTTGTAATCCGAGGTTTTAGCTTTCGTTTCGTCGTTATCCTGGTATTTGAAATTGGTATTACGAAGCATATTGCGACTCAACACCCAGGTATCGTAATGCGTATCGGCAAAATGCTTGTAAACCGCACCAACCGTGTAATTCCATTGAATGTAAGTAGGCAAATAAGCTAGCAAATAGGCCTGACTTTCGGTAGGATTCTTTATACCCAGATTCAGCGCATCATTATCGATAGCACCAATTCCCAAAAAAGTGATTTCATTTTTGCTGTCAATCTGAGTTTTTACTTTCACCTGAAAATCGTTGTAGGTAGGCAAAAATGGCAAACCAATGGCTGCAAACAGAAATTGCAGATAAGACTGACGAGCCGAAACGATAAACGTTGTGTTTTTTCCAAGCGGTCCATCCAGTGTAAGGGCTGCATCCGAAGCACCTACCGAAAGTTTGGTGTGCAAACGGTCTTTACTTCCGTCCTTTTCTTTGATATCCATCACCGAACTCAGCGCATTTCCCTTGCTTGCAGGAAAAGCACCGGTATAAAAATTAATATCGCGCACAAAATCGGGATTGATTACTCCCACTGTTCCTCCCGACGAACCCTGTGTGGCAAAGTGATTGATAACCGGAATTTCAATGCCATCCAGATAAAACACGTTTTCAGAAGGACCACCACCACGCACAATCAAGTCATTGCGGTTAGGGTCGGTAACTCCAACGCCGGGCAAAGTCTGAATCACTTTCGATACATCGCGGTTAGCACCGGCGGTTTTTTCAATTTCCTGAACACCAATGGTCAGCGAAGAAAGCGGACTTTCTATTTTTTTGAGAACCTGATTCTGTCGAACCGTCACTTCTTTGAGCTGAACAGCCGTTTCGGCTACAGGAATATCAATAAATGTGGTCTGATTACCCTGAACCTGAATTTCGGCGGAAACGGTGGTTTGATAACCCACCAAACTAATCACCAAATGTTTAAAACCAGGTTCAATTCCGGTAAAAATGTAATTTCCATCGAGATCGGAAGTTGAGCCAATATTTGTACCCTGAACTAGAATAGATGCAAATTCAAGCGGTTGGTTGGTTTTGGTATCATAAATTCTACCCTTAATACTGCCTTTTTGAGCAAAAGAACTAACCGAAAAGAGTAACGCTAAAAATAAAATCCCTTTTTTCATCATCTTAACCATTTACTATTGTTGTTATTTTTACATAGTAAACAATTTCTGCAAAAAAAAGGTTCAGTGTCGTAATGAATATATATTGATAGATTTTATCTATTAACAGCTAATTTCCTTACAGCATCATAGACAGGTAGTAGATAACCATTTTCGAACCGACAAAGAAGACAGATATTCCCAACAGGCTTTGCACTTACCCACTCCAAATTAAGTTCTTTATCATCATAAGTTATTGTCGACAAAAAAGAATCTCCCACCTTAAACAACAAATCGAAATCCTGAGTCTGAAAAAATAGTTTCATTCTATCAAACTTCTCAGTTGTAAATTCACAGTGATAAACAGCCTGTTCAGCACATTCGGTACGAAGATATAAAGCCTTTTCAATCAATACTGGAGAAAAGCTTTTTTGTGTTTTAAACTGACTCGGGGGAATTTTGCCCGTATAAATCACTTCATCATCTTGTTTAATCTCTATTTCCGAAATATGCTCTGGAAGTAATTGCGAAACGTGAATCAGGTCGTTGAAATGATAAAAATCTTCCCAGTTATTGAAAATGGTAGCGTCCTTAGGCATATAACTGCCTAGGGTAAGCTCAGCAGCAACGCCTTTCATAGTGATTTTAATTACAAACATAAATTTATGTCTTTGATTAAAAGGTTCTTTACCAACAATCTAGAATAATCTTTCTCGAATTATTCTGACTGATATTCTTAATTCAGAAATCAACTATACAAATAGTAAGTTCTCATTTTTTTTCAGAGTATCTGTTATCCTGCCCATCCTTCTCTGTCAAGATTGCGGTAATTAATTGCTTCTGCA
This sequence comes from uncultured Bacteroidales bacterium, assembly GCA_903830915.1. Classification (GTDB taxonomy): domain Bacteria; phylum Bacteroidota; class Bacteroidia; order Bacteroidales; family Paludibacteraceae; genus Paludibacter. Next base: position 17,921 of record CAIKVR010000025.1, on the reverse strand, counting down.
ATATGATTGGATAAAATTGGCTCTGACTCTTCCAAATCTGCAATAGTTCTGGCCACTTTGATGATTCGGTCGTAAGCACGTGCCGATAAATTTAACCGTTGCATTGCATTTTTAAGTAATTCAGAACTTGCTTTATCAATTTGGGCAAAAGTGCGCATTTGTTTCGATGACATTTGGGCATTGCAATACACACCATCAATGTCTTTAAAACGTAGTTCCTGAATCTGACGGGCTTTAATCACACGGTCACGAACTACTTCGCTGCTTTCAGAATCTTTCATCTCCGAAAGTTTTTCGAAAGGTACAGGCACAATTTCGATATGAATATCAATTCGGTCGAGCAATGGACCTGAGATGCGACTGAGATACTTCTGAACCACACCCGGCGCGCAAACACAATCACGGTCGGGATGGTTGTAATATCCGCAGGGACAAGGATTCATCGAAGCAACCAACATAAAACTGGCCGGATATTCTATAGCAAATTTAGCTCGTGAAATACATATTTTCCTGTCTTCGAGCGGTTGGCGCATAACCTCTAAAACTGTTCTTTTGAATTCGGGAAGTTCGTCCAGAAAAAGTACTCCATTATGGGCCAACGATATTTCCCCTGGTTGTGGAAATGTACCGCCACCAACCAAAGCGACATCTGAAATTGTATGGTGCGGACTACGGAAAGGTCTTTGTGATATAAGTGAAGTATTGCTGTCAATATTTCCGGCAACAGAATGAATTTTTGTAGTTTCCAATGCTTCGTGAAGGGTCAATGGAGGCAAAATTGTAGGAATGCGCTTGGCAAGCATTGATTTTCCTGCACCGGGAGGGCCAACCATAATTATATTGTGTCCACCTGCAGCAGCCACTTCCAATGCACGTTTCACATTTTCCTGACCTTTTACATCAGCAAAATTAATCTCAATATGATTCAGATTACTAAAAAACTCTTCACGTGTATTGACAATGGTAGGCTCAAGGGTAGATTTGCCTGCAAAAAAATCGATTACTTCAGTAATATTTTCTACGCCATACACAACCATATTACTTACCACAGCAGCTTCACGCGCATTTTGTTTCGGTAGAATAAATCCTTTGAAACCTTCCTCACGGGCTTTAATGGCAATGGGTAATACTCCTTTTATTGGTTGTAAACCACCATCAAGCGACAGTTCACCCATTATCACATATTTATCCAATTCGTCAGAATTTATTTTTTCATCAGCAGCCATAATGCCAATGGCCAATGGCAAATCATAAGCAGATCCTTCTTTACGAATATCAGCAGGTGCCATATTAATAACAATTTGTTTTCGAGGAAATTTATGGCCGGTATAATCAAGTGCTGAAGCAATACGTTCATGACTTTCCTTAACTGCATTGTCGGGCAATCCAACATGTAAAAAGCGGATTCCCTGACTAACATTTACTTCTATTGTTACAATAGTAGCATTAATTCCCTGAACTGCAGAACCAAAGGTTTTTACTAACATGATTATAGTGATAAATGATTAGGGTTTTGCGAATAATTTGTAACTGGGAATTGATTTATTTAAAATTAATTAAACAACTTAGTCAATAAAGTTGGTTTAGACTTCGTATTAAGTTTCAACGAACTATTTAACTTGACTTTCAGGGTAAAAACCTGCTCAAACATCATTTTCCCTTCCGAAAAATGCAGATTCATACTGAGTTTTCCATTAACCGACTGACTACGAATAACATCTAAATACCATTTACTTTGTAAGTAAAATCCTGAACGGAGAAATGGATTATTCCAATAAAATTCATTATTATACTTGTTGTAAAACACATCACGAGAATCTCCTGTATAAAGCATGTTTTGAGTTCCAAAGCCCTTGTATTCTGCATTTAATCGAAATACAACCCCGATTGGGAAATAGCTTCCATTTAATAAAGCACGGTCACGTTCTCCTCCAGCTAATATTCCTGCAGCAAAAAGTAAAGTATCAAGTCCAATATTATTTGAATAGTCAACTCCTACCGAAAGATGAGCAAGTAAATTATCGCATACACTATATGAAAGATTCATAGGTCGGGTATTAGCAAAATGAAACATATATGACTGAAAATCAGCGAACACAAATCCAATTTTCTTATGGGCAGAAGCTCCTACAAAAAATGTTTCACGAACAGAGGATGTTTGATGTCCATTCCAGTCTAACCACAAATTGAAATAGGATTCTTTGCGGCCAACCTGCCAGAAAATACCGGTTAATGTGGGTCGGTAATAATTAACGGAGTCCTGAAAAAACAAATCGGAATAATTGGAAAGTAATTCTGAGCGGGAAAATGCTCCGGCATAAAATGATATTTTTTGGTTTTGGAATTTGTAATATGCTATCGGATGAATATTGTCAATAACATTTTGCGAACCTGCAGTTTTGAGCAAATCTACACCTGCAAAAAGGGATTGTATCGAATCAATAGCCAATCCTAATTCTGGAGCAAAATGTACACCGGTCATAGTTTGGTCTTTTGCAATTGTCGATTTAGCATATTCCGTATTATCAAAAAAATAATTCAAATTAGTGTTCCATACAAATTTTTGTGCCGAAATAGGTACAAAAAAAAGCACAAAAAAAAGTAAAAAGTTGACTTTGTGTTTCATTTTTTATTCAAAAATTGGTTTCAACAACAAATATAATGAATTAATACCACGAATCGTTAATTACGTTGAAAAAAAATAAAAAAATTCGCTGCAACGTGTAATCATTGCAGCGATTCGACAGTACAAAATTATTAATTAACTGTTTACTTCTCTGATAAATAACTTGCAATACCCTCTTGTGTGGCCTGTAGAGCCTTATCACCTTTTTTCCAGTTTGCAGGACAAACTTCGCCATGCTCTTCTGTAAACTGTAAAGCATCTATCAAACGAAGTACTTCATCTACGTTACGTCCCAGAGGTAAGTCATTTACGAGTTGATGACGAACAATCCCTTGTTTGTCGATTAGAAATAAACCACGATATGCTTTGGGTTCACCTACTAATACAACGTTTCCTTCTTCGTCGTATTCATCAGTTCCAATGAGCACATCGTAATCTTTTGAAATATTTAATGATTGGTCAACAACTAAGGGATATTTAACTCCTTCAATCCCACCTTGTTTCTGTGGTGTCTGCAACCATTTCCAATGTGAAAATTCTGAGTCTGTTGAAGCACCGATAATTACTGTGTTGCGTGAAGCAAATTCAGTTGATTTTTCTTCGAAAGCAATCAATTCTGTTGGACAAACAAAAGTAAAATCTGCAGGATAAAAGAAGAAAACAACATACTTTTTACCTACAAACTGATCTAATGAAAAGTTTTCTACAATTTCGCCACCGTTAATTACTGCTTTTGCATTGAATTTAGGGGCTTTTTTTCCTACTAATACTGACATAATCTTATATTTTTTAATGTTATTATTTTACTGCTGCAAAAATAGTCATAAGCTGAAACAATATATCATAAAAACCAATAGAGTTTTTATATATTATAATAGGAAAAACAAATTAAACAGAAAAAAGTTCTTATACTCTGTAAATTAGTACAGTAGCATAAGCAGCCATTCCTTCCTGACGACCTACAAAACCTAGTTTTTCATTTGTAGTAGCTTTTATTGAAATTGAATCTTTATCCACTCCAATTACTTGAGCAAGGCAATTTTGCATTGCAGGAATATGCTGATTCAATTTTGGTTGTTCAGCACAAACTGTACAATCAGCATTGCCAAACTCATAACCCTTTGATCGGAGTAGTGACATTGTTTTGGTCAAAAGAATCTTACTATCGATATTCTCAAATTCACGTGATGTATCGGGAAAATGAAAGCCAATATCCCTCAAATTAGCAGCACCCAACAATGCGTCACATAGCGCATGAATCAATACATCAGCATCTGAATGCCCAAGTAATCCAACCTTATAGTCAATTTTAATTCCACCCAACCATAATTCTCTACCCGAAACAAAAGCATGTACATCGTAACCGAAACCAACTCTGATTGAATTCATAATTTTAACATTTTATTAGCAACAAAAAAATGGCTGAAGTCAACCGCACAGGAAGCATTCAGCCATTTCATTTTTTTAAGTCCAAATTTCATGCTCCACTCCTCATGGAAATGGCTTGTATGATTATTTTACTAGATTTTTTAATCCAAACAAGTCAAACGATAATGAAAATCTCAGTGTTTGATCTAATGGATTAGTTTGAGAAGTAGAAATCACATACGATGCGTCTAGTTGGAAAACATTTAGTTTAAATCCTGCACCAGCTGTAAAATATTTTCTATTTCCTTTGTATTGACTTTCATTGAAATAACCACCGCGTACAAAGAACTGATTATTATAGGCATACTCAGCACCAACTGACCACATAATCTCCTGTATTTTTTCAGCAAAACCTCCAGGTGCATACGAAAATGAATTAAATATTCCTGTCAAAGGTGACATATCATTATATGCCTGAATATCCTCAGAGGTTGCATTAAGCTTTGGAGTAGGAACTAGTAACTTATTAAGGTCTGCACTTACTGAAATTTTATTGTAGTTGTCAATCGGATAATCAAATGAACCTCCAAGTCGCATATTGGTTGGAATAAAGTTAGACGTGGAATTTCCATCATACGATATTTTTGACCCGATATTTGAGATATTAAGCCCTATACCCAATGTTCCATCAACTCCCTGAAGTGGAATAGTTGTTTTGTAATAACTTGCAATATCGGCAGCAACAGCCATGCCCGGATACATTTCTGTTCCTCCCGAAAGATTTATTCCATTGTTTAAGTCGGAATAAATAAACCGTAATGCTACTGAAGCAGAAAGATTATCGGAAAGTTTACGTGAATAGGCAGCATCAACAGCCAACTCATTTGGGTGAGCTGAACCCTGTGGAATACCAAGTTGATCCATTAAAGTAATATCACCTAATGAGAAATAGCGCAAAGACATACTGACCGCTGAACGCTGATCAAATTTATAATAACCGGATAAATAAGCCAAATCAATATCACCGACAAGTTTCCTGAGCCACGGAGTATAAGATAATGAAACACCAGTTTCACTTTCCAAAAAGACATATTTGGCCGGATTCCAATACTGTGAATTCACATCTGGAGTTGTTGCTGCACCTACATCACCCATACCGCCGCCTCTCGCATCGGGAGCAATAGAAAGAGATGGTACTGCAGTAACTATTGGGTTATTTGATGTTTGAGAGAAAACGGTAATCGATAAGAACAATAATAAACACAGGGTTAATAAGCAATTTTTCATTCGGAAATCTATTTTTTTGAGGGTGCAATATTACAAAAATTAATTAAGAAACTGATTAATTAAACGAGGAAAATTGAAATTATTATTCAATAATCCACATTTTATTGGTTTTTGAAGTAACATCACTATCTGATGTTTTAACGCTAACTCTATAAAGATAAATACCTGATTTGACTTTAAGTCCATCATTAGATATTAAGTTCCAACTTATATTATCAGCAGAGGATTGACTGAATGACCATACTTTACGTCCAGACAAATCAAATATTTCCACTAAAGTGTTCAAAATTGTTTCAGGTCTGTCATGCTTAACAATTATATTGGTCTTGGTTGTAACCGGATTTGGATAATTGCTAATTGAAAAAATTTGTGGTGCTAGTCCTGTAACTACTTCAAATTCAGTGGTGCTAGTTGTTGAGTTATTCAACAAATCACAAACTTTAAATGAGAGTGTATGTTTTCCATCAAGCATTTGTGGAAGTTTATATTTCACAGTTCCATTAGTGTAACTATTAGCTGAAGCTTCAAAATAATCATTCAAAACATAAGATTGAGTAGGATCCTGATCTATTGTCAATCTTATATCATGACCAATTCCACTACCAACAGTATTAATACCATCAATATCACTTACATTAGCAACAAATAATGGGGTTTCATTCACCTTATCTCCGGAAACAAATCCATCAGAATTCAAATGCAAATTAACGATAGGTCCATCGGTTTCATCTATAGAATTTGTATCCGTACCTCCAACTGTAAAGTTTTCAAAAAATCCCTGTGCTTCAACATTCTTTGTTTCATCAGCTGCATAATAATTAATACGTCCTCCTCCATAATTATACTTAATATCTTTTGGCAACATGAAAATAAAGGTAAAAACACCATTCTTAACATCTGCATTGCCAGAAAATAAAGTATTAGGCCGATCTGAATATGTCATTGAACCATCTCCTTCATTATTCAAAGTTGTAATTTTCTGAATTTTATCATAAACTTCGGCATGTAATGTCCCATTAAAATCAGTGATTGTATTACCATTTTCATCAGCAATATAACCTTCTACTGTAGCTACCGACAAAGCTCTAAGTGTATCATTGCCAAAAGTAGTACTCTGATTTACTTTACTTGTAATTACCTTAAAACTTGTGGGAAAATTTAATCTAACAGCAGGATCACCCATAAACATATATGAAAGTTTATTTATCTCTGTCCCGACATTATTTTTTGCTGATGAAATTACATCTCCTAATCTTAACTCTTTACCATTCTGTTTTTTGAAAAGATTATCGCATACAAGTTTGTTAAGTGTAAAATTCTGAGAAGCATATACAGGCCTTGCTGCTGATAAAATTCCGATGCCACCACCATTTGGGTTTAAGACAAACTGTTCGCCACCTGAAACTGTCTGAACATCAAATTGAAGAAAATCACAAGTTGCCCCTATCATAAGCGGTAGGTGCTTATTTGACATTTTCTTTACATCAGCCAATGAAATAATCGATTCATTTGTCAGACCTGTAGCACCTGCATGACCTGTAAAATCTAAAAGAAATATTCCATTTTGAATTAAATTCAATACCTGTGTTTTTGCGACAGGATACGATTGACCGCTAGCGCTTACTTCCTGATTATAGGCATCTAAATAGATTTTATTCAATTGAAAAGAAGGAAAATTTCGGGCATTTGAAACGGCTATACTATCAGCCTGTTTCATGTGTAGAGCTGCATCTCCATCATCCGCAAGAAAACAAAGTTGATTTTTCCAGCTTCCTTTATCGGTATTGTTAATGTATCCTATAGTCTTATTAACAACATCTGTTGCCTGCTGAACTGTAGTTACCGGCAAACGACCCACACCGATATCCATAAGATTAGCAGGTATCTGACTTCCTTCATTATCATCCAACAATGCGAAATAATCATCTGTAGTGTATGATAAAGTTGTAACCAATGAATTTTCGGCCTGATATGTCAAAATAAAATTATCACCAGAGTTTGAAATAATTTTCCTATTATCATAAGTTCCTCTTCCAAACAACAGCAAATACTTTGGCATATTCAATGTATTATTTGAATTTAATGCTCTATCATAAAGCATTTTCATAATCCACCTATAGGCAGTTGCATCGGGTGTTCCTGATGAAAATTCATTATATACCTGATCTGTTGTAACAACTGATACTGTTAAGTTGTCTTTATCTCTGTGTACCTGTGCCAGATTCTGAGCCTGTGTAACAAAATTAGTATGAGTTATTATAACCAAATCAGACTGCATTATTGCATGGAGATTTTGATTCGGAACGATTCCAATAATTTCAGGTTTTGAAAAATCACCCGCAGTGGTCGGATCAATGGCAATATAGTTTTTCAACTCATTGCCGGAATCTACAAATAACAAAGTATCAGTGTTATTTAATCTCAAAGCTGTTACGTTAGTAATATTCAGGGGATCAGTGATATCCCAAATTTGAACATTTGAATTAGTATTACTGAGCAAATACTCATTATATGTACCATTACCTATATAATCAATATTTTGAAACTGCATAGCAGAGCCACTCATAACTAATTTTCTACGAGCATTCACTTCAAGATAATTCAAATATCCAACAGAAGATGTTGCTGATTTTGTGAATGAAATATTAAAGTTAAAAGTGTTGTTTTGTGTTGGAGTAAAAGAGAAAACACTTGAGGCACCTTTGGCTTGTTCATAATTGTCACCTTGAGTCCTTGCTGGCACAGTAAGGGTTTTAGACTGTGTTCCATTTAATGTGAGGGTGAAATTTGAAGCAGTGGAAGTCGACCCTGCCACATCAAGACGAACAATCGTTGAATTAGTTAATACAGGATTTGAAAAACTAAATGGTAAATTATATGACAATACATCATTAAAAGTTTCTCCGTAAAACTCTTTACCCGAACTTGTCAGATTCTGTATATCTTTTTCATAAACTTGATAATCAGAGAATTCTTGAACCTGATTTTTGGTTGATCCTTCAGGCACAATTATGGTTTTATCTACAATTTTCTTCCCATCTCCAGCATCTGAAGAAACAAAATAATAACCGTATTTCGAATAGGAATTTATAGTATGTGTAAACATTGACTTTGAACTATCATAAGCCCATTTATTTATCCCCTGAGCATAAAACAACACATAATCACCTGCGTTGAATACTCCATCTGTGCCTTTATTCATGTAAATGGACAATTCCGGAAGGTCATCATTTTTTTTAGAGTTGAAGTTCTGATCCAAGATATTGCCACCGTAACCAAAGATTCTTACGTTTCCGGGATCAACACCCATTGCAACCAAATCCTCATAAGTCAGTTTGTAAATACCTGAATTAATAATTCTGATTTTCACAAATTTTCCTTGTGACAAAACTGAATTTTCTGCATACGTTCGAGAATTTGAAACTTTTATCTTTTGCGGAGAATTAACGCTATTTATAGATAAATCAAATGATTGTAACTTTAGAATTTTACCATCTCTATTAATAAAAGGCAAAACATTAATATCAAAATAATTTGAACCTCGACTTTGAAGTATATTTGTAATTATTTGAGGATCAACACCTATTTTTTCATTCCCTATTATCACACTTTCTTCAGCAGTAAGCGTAATATAGACTGGATTGATGACCTTTGCCGAATAAATATGCTGTGAATTGGCATCAATACGCTTATTAAAGAATGGCAATCTGTTTTCATCCGGATACTTAGCTCCACTGAAACTAATCAGTTTTATGGAAGAAGAATCCAACACAACTTTTTCAACAGCCTGCCAATTTATAGAACATGGAACAATCTGCTGATTTTGAGCAGATAATCTATATACTAACAGAAATGTAAGAAGGAGAAAAATTAATTTGGTTTTCATCTAAAAAGTTTTTGTCATTTTAAAAAGAATAAAGAAGTAACGGATTATGCCTTGCATTATTGCAATAAATCATCAACAAAAGGATTACTTAACATAAAAATCAAACATTTTATTCTCAAGAATATAACCTTCTAAATGATCACCGATAGAGACCGGGCCTACTCCAACGGGTGTTCCTGTGAATAATATGTCGCCTATTTTAATTGTAAAAAACTTACTAACATAAGCAACCAATTCATTTATTGGGAAAATCATATCTTTTGAATTACCATTCTGAACAGTTTTTCCATTAATATCTAAATGGAATTCAATTCCTTGAATATCTATAAGTTCAGTTACCTGTATGAAATTGCCAATAACAGCAGAATTATCAAAAGCTTTGCAAACTTCCCACGGCTTACCTTCCGCTTTGAGTTTTCGTTGCAAATCTCTGGCTGTAAAGTCAACTCCAAGTCCAATTTCAGTAAAATAACGATTTGAGAATTTGGGATCTATGTTTTTTCCGATTCGATTAAACCTAATAATTAATTCAGTTTCGTAATGTAAATCCTGCGAGAAATCCGGAATAAAAAATGGTTTATTATTTTTAAGAATTGCAGTATCCGGTTTCATGAATACCACAGGTTCAGTTGGATTCTTACTATTTAATTCTTTATTATGTTCTACATAATTCTGTCCTATTGCAAATATTTTCATTTTAATTTAGTTTGTTTCTGATTAAGTATTCGCTTCTTTTCATCTTCCTTTATAGCATTTAACCTATTGAACATAACAGCTAAGTGTGCATAAATTGAAGTATTCTGTACAATAACATTTTCAGGAACTCTGATTCTGAAAGGCGTAAAATTCCAAATCGCCTGAATTCCACCTTCAATCATTATTTCAGATACCAACTGAGCTTTATCGACTGGTACGGTCAATACACCAATATTTATACCTGTCTTTTTTTGAAGGTCGGCAAAGCGATCAATATGGTGAATAGGAATATGATTGATGCTTGTGCCAGATAATTCGTACTTTACATCAAAACCCGCAACTATCTCTAACCCAAATTGTTCCAATCCATTATCATGCATCAGTGCTCCTCCAAGGCTACCAACTCCAAACAAAAAAGCCTTGTGAGAATTTGTAAATCCCAAAAATGCTTCCAAAATATCCACCAATTCTTTCACATCATAACCAACTCTTGTCTTGCCTGTTATGTTCACGTACGATAAATCTTTTGCCACCATAGATGCATCTACAGCAATGTTTTTAGCAATTTGTGTTGACGAAAGATATAATTCACCCTCCTTCAAAACTAATTGAGCATAAGCCAGATACCACGGCAATCGCCTAAGAGTTGGTTCCGGAACTTTGAATTCTATTTGATGTGGTTGAATCGACATTTTTCAGGTATTTTTTTAATATTAACCCACAAAAATAGTCATTTTTTTCAAACAGCCTTACCACACTCCTATTAAAAAACATTGTTTTTTATATTTAGCAGAAAAACAATTTAATTATTCAGCTAATTTGATTAATTTTGCATGTTTTATAAAAATAATAAAACACAATCATAAAAAAGTTTTCTTACTAATTATCAACATGTTATGGAGTACAATTTCGGAGAGATAGAAAAAAAGTGGCAGAATTACTGGAAACAAAATGAAACTTACAAAACCGATATCGATAAAAACAAACCTAAATATTATGTTTTGGACATGTTTCCTTATCCATCCGGCGCAGGTTTGCATGTTGGTCACCCACTTGGTTATATTGCCTCCGACATTTTCAGCCGCTACAAACGCCTAAAAGGTTTTAACGTACTTCATCCAATGGGTTATGATGCGTATGGTTTGCCGGCTGAACAATATGCCATTCAAACCGGTCAACACCCTGCTGTAACAACGAAAATAAATATTGCCCGTTACCGCGAGCAACTGGAAAAAATAGGCTTTTGCTACGATTGGGATCGTGAAATTCGCACCTGCGAGCCCGATTATTACCACTGGACGCAATGGGCTTTTATTCAAATGTTCAATCATTATTTTGACATAAAACTTCAAAAAGCACTACCTGTTTCTTCGTTGGTTAAAGCGTTTGAAACTACAGGAACTGAAGGAATTCAGGCTTATTGCACCGAAGAGTTTAGCTTTACAGCTGAAGAATGGAACTCAAAAACAGAGAAAGACCAGCAGGAAACATTACTGAATTACCGCATTGCTTATCTTGCCGATTTGAAAGTAAACTGGTGTCCGGCTCTCGGAACTGTTTTGGCTAACGATGAAGTGAGCGAAGGCCTTTCTGTACGTGGCGGTCACCCTGTTGAACAACGTGTGATGCGTCAATGGAGTCTTCGTGTTTCGGCTTATGCACAACGTTTACTCGACGGACTGGATAAAATTGACTGGACTGAATCATTAAAGGAAACTCAGAAAAACTGGATTGGACGCAGCGAAGGTGCTGAAATGAAATTCAAAGTGAAAGGTCAGGGGGAGGTTTTAGAAGTTTTCACAACCCGCGCCGATACTATTTACGGTGTTACTTTCATGGTTCTTGCTCCTGAAAGCGAATTGGTGAAGGTTTGTACCACAACAGAACAAGCTGCAAATGTTGAAACTTATCTGGCTGCTACAAAAAAACGAACGGAGCGTGAACGTATTGCAGATCGTCGCGTTACCGGGGTTTTCTCAGGTTCATATGCCATAAATCCGGTAAGTGGAACTGAAATACCTGTTTATATTTCCGATTATGTATTGGCGGGTTATGGAACCGGAGCTATTATGGCTGTACCTGCACATGATAGTCGTGATTATGCATTTGCAAAGTACTTCAATTTGCCAATTATTCCATTGATAGAAGGTTGCGATGTGAGTGAAGAAAGCTTCGATGCCAAAGAAGGAATCATGATAAATTCCGGTTTTCTGAATGGAATGACAGTAAAAGAAGCTATTACAGCCGCCAAAAAATATGTTGCCGAACAAGGAATTGGTCGTGTGAAAGTGAATTTCCGCTTGCGTGATGCCATTTTTAGTCGCCAACGTTACTGGGGCGAGCCATTTCCGGTTTACTACAAGGAAGGTATGCCTTATATGCTTGACGAAATTAAACTGCCGCTTGAATTACCTGAAGTAGATAAATTTCTTCCAACCGAAAAAGGAGAACCACCATTAGGACGCGCTAAAGGTTGGGAAGTTGATGGTTTCCCATTGGAACTGAATACCATGCCCGGTTTTGCAGGTTCATCGGCATACTACCTGCGCTATATGGATCCAAAAAACGATAAGGCATTGGTTAGTCCCGAAGCAAATCAGTACTGGAGAAATGTAGATTTATACATTGGTGGAACAGAACATGCTACCGGTCACCTTATTTACAGCCGATTCTGGAATAAATTCCTGTTTGACTTGGGCGTTGTTTGTGAAGAAGAACCGTTTAAAAAACTGATTAATCAGGGAATGATTCAGGGACGAAGCAATTTTGTGTATCGTATTAAAGATACCAATACGTTCGTTTCCCTGAATTTGAAAGATAAGTATGAAACAACTCAACTTCATGTTGATGTAAATATTGTTTCAAATGACATTCTGGACATAGAAAAATTCAAAAACTGGTTGCCCGACTACGCAAGCGCAGAGTTCATTTTGGAAGATGGCAAATATCATTGCGGTTGGGCAGTTGAGAAAATGTCCAAATCGATGTATAACGTGGTGAATCCGGATGATATCGTTGAAAAATATGGTGCTGATACGCTTCGTTTGTACGAAATGTTCCTCGGTCCATTGGAGCAGTCCAAACCATGGGATACTAACGGAATTGACGGTGTTCATCGTTTCCTGAAAAAGCTGTGGGGCTTGTTCTTTAAAGATGGAAATCTTTTACTTACAGACGAGCAACCGAACGCCGACGAGTTGAAGACACTGCATAAAACCATCAAGAAAATTACGTTTGATATTGAGAATTTCTCGTACAATACGTCGGTTTCAGCCTTTATGATTTGTGTAAATGAGCTGTTTACGCTTAAATGCAGCAAAAAAGCTATACTTGAGCCATTGACAATTTTGCTTGCACCATTTGCACCACACATTGCTGAGGAACTTTATCATGTATTGGGCAACGAAGGAACGGTTTGCGATGCACAATTCCCAATTTGTAACGAAGCTTATCTGGTTGAAAGCTCGGTGAAATATCCAATTTCATTCAACGGTAAAGTGCGTTTTATGCTTGAATTACCTGCTGATATGAGCAAAGAAGAGGTTGAAAGAACTGCGTTGGCAAATGAGCAGACCATTAAGCAATTGGATGGTAATTCACCAAAGAAAATCATTGTTGTTCCGGGTAAAATTGTAAATATTGTACTATAGAATGCCTCAATGAGTATAACATCAATCACCAAAAATACCTGGATTGACATCAGGGAATATATTTTCATTGCATTTGGATTGTTGCTTTACGCCGGAGCATGGAAAGGTTTATTGCTCCCTCACAAAATCACGGGTGGTGGTGTTACCGGTATAGGTGCTTTACTTTATTATGCAACTGAAATTCCTATCTCAGTCACATTTTTTGGGATAAACTTTGTTTTACTTGCCATTGCAGTTAAGACCATAGGTTGGAAATTCAGCCTCAGAACCATTTACGGTGTAGGAATAATAACTTTGTATTTTGCATTTCTACCTCAGGCACCACTGGGAACATTTATCAACCCTGACGAAAACTTCATGGCGTGTGTATTAGGTGGTTTGCTAATGGGTGCAGGAATTGGCATTGTTTTTCTATCAAACGGAAGCTCGGGCGGAACTGATATTATTGCCAAAGTTGTAAATAAATATCGCAATGTAACGCTTGGTAGGGTGCTGCTCTATTGCGACGTTCTGATTATCTCTTCATCGTACTTTTTGAAATTCGGAAAAATTGAAACAGTGGTTTATGGACTTACAACACTTGCTATTTCTACTATTTCTGTTGATATGGTAATTAATGGTGTTCGACAATCTGTTCAGTTTTTTATATTTTCGAAAGAATACGAGCAGATTGCAACACGCATCAACACTGAAGTTCATCGGGGTGTAACCATACTCGACGGTATGGGATGGTACTCCAAGGAGCCGGTGAAAGTTGTTACCGTGGTTGCACGCAAAAATGAATCAATCAAAATTTTCAGAATTGTCAAAGATGTTGATCCCAATGCTTTTATTTCTCAATCTTCGGTAATTGGAGTGTATGGTCAGGGATTTGATGTTATAAAAGGAAAATAAATTTCAAATACAAAAAATGATTTATTAAAATGAGAAAAGAAGTAAAAGATGTTTTAGGTGTTTATTTATCCTATCACTTAATAAATTTCAGAGCTAAATGGTTTCCAAGTAAGGCACAAAAGGAAATTTTACAGTTTGAAGAAGAAGAAAATCAAAAACGACAAATATTTTACGGTGGTTTCCTTTTCAAAAATGATTTATGTTTCGATGTAGGTGCAAATCATGGTAACAGAATTACTCCAATATTAAATTTAGGAGTTAATGTTGTAGCAGTTGAGCCTCAAAAAAGTTGTTACAGGTATTTAGAGGTTAAGTTTGGTAAGAAAATAAAAATTGTAAAGAAGGGTTTGGGAGAAAAAGAATGTGTAAAAGATTTCCACATTTCTGATGCAAGTACAATTTCTTCATTTTCAGACGAATGGATTGAATCCGTAAAAGAAGGTAGATTTAAAAACCATACATGGAACAAAACGGTGAAGGTCGAAATGACAACTTTGGACAAATTAATTGAACAGTTTGGCACTCCAACTTTTATTAAAATTGATGTTGAAGGATACGAATTAGATGTTTTAAGTGGTCTTTCGAAACCGGTAAATATGATTAGTTTCGAATACACTGTACCTGAACATACTGAAAAAGTTTTAAAATGTATCGACAGCATTGAAAAAAACGGAGCTAATTTAGAGTGTAACTATAGTGTTGGTGAAAGTATGGACTTCGAATTAAAAAGTTGGATTTCAGTCAAAGAAATGAAGGAACATATTGTAAAACAGGAATTTACAGACACTGACTTTGGTGATATTTACGTAAGAATCAAAAAATGAACGTTCTTTTTTTATCTTCGTGGTATCCTACTCCAAATAATCCCGGTTTTGGGATATTCGTGAAAGAACATACTAAAGCAATACATTCATCAGGAGTTGAAATTATTGTTATGGCTATACTTGTGGAACGTTCAACGTCATTTTTTAGTTTAGATGTTCAGGATTTCAGGGATGAATCAGATATTCGAACTATACAAATTATCATATCATCAAGATTCAGAGATTTGATTTATCATTTCATTCCACTACAAAGACAAATTGCATTTAAGTATTATAAAAAAATAATTTCGCCTGTTTTCTCTCCTGATATCGTTCATTCAAATGTTGTATTTCCCGCAGGTATGATTGGTGATTTCTTAGCAGGAAAAATTAATAAACCTCACTTTATAACTGAACACTGGAGCAAAGTTGCGGGTGTACTTCAAAAACCTTATTTGTGCGGATTGACAAAAGGGGCATACAAACGCTCAACTAAAATACTACCAGTATCAGAATTTTTGAAGAAAAACCTGATTTATTTAATGCCCTTTCTAAATTCATCTAAATTCAGTGTTATTCCTAATGTAATCAACTCAGAATCATTCACTTTCAAGAAAAAACAAGATAGTACTGAAGAAATTAAATTCTGTGCTGTAGCAACCTGGGCAACGAAGAAAGTTCCGGATAAAAAACCGGAACTTTTCATTGAGGCTTTGGAGCAAATTCAACTTAAAAGCAACAAAAAAATTACACTAACAATGGTTGGTGGTGGCGATCGGGTTAAAGAACTTCAGGAACTTTGTGGGAAAAAGTCGTATAAAACTGAGTTTTTAGGTTTTCAAACAAAAGAACAAATATCAAAAGTTCTACAAAACTCAGATTATTTTGTTCATGCAAGTACAATTGAGACTTTTGGCGTGGTGATTGTGGAAGCACTGATGACCGGAACACCTGTTATATGCTCGAATGTTGGAGCTTTGCCCGAACTCATTGATGACTCAAATGGTATTTTGTGCGAAAATACAGTCGAAAAATGGGTAGAAGGTATTGAAAAAGCGATTTCTTTTTCATATAGAAATGAGGAAATAGCTGCGAATATAAAAAATAAATTTAGCACTATAAATGTTGGAAAAAAAATAAAAACTATCTATGATGAACCACTAAATTAATTACCTGTTTTTCAATTCGTTAAACAAATCATCCCATTTATTCATCACCACTTTCACGGAAAACCGTTCGCTGTTGAGTTTAGCATTTTTACTCATGCTTTCCCTCAAGTTCTCACTTATCATAAGCGATTTAAGTTTTTGAACGAAGTTAAATTCATCATCCTCATTTACCAGAAAACCATCAACTCCATCGTTTATCACATCGCGTGGACCGCATTTAAACGTGTATGAAACGATAGGTAATCCCACCGAAACAGCTTCGAGTAAAACCATTGGCAGACCTTCGAAACGAGAAGTCATTACATAAATTGAGCTGCTTTGATACTCTTTCAAAATATCACGCGTGGCCTCAACAATCTCAACAGAATGAGTCAATTTGAGTCGGTCTAACTGAGTTAACAATTCAGAGTCAACAATATCACCTATTAGCCTGAGTTTCCAATCGGGGAATTGCACACATACTTTAGCCCAAATATTCAACAACCTGTCAATTCCTTTATCTGTTGAAATTCTACCCACACAAAGAACAGTTTTTGCAGTCAAATTGGGCAATTGTTCAGTTTCGAAAGGTAATGGATTAGGAATAACTACCACATTATTTTTTTCACTCCAAAATGATTTGTCTTCCTCGGTCAAAACCACAAATTTATCATAGTATTTCGGAAGCCGGGTTTCGTGCAGAAGCCGATATATAATTTTGGCTTTTTGCAAGATTGATTTAGTTCTACGCAATTCAATGGGTGCACGCGGTTTCAGGCAACGATGCGACTCAAGAACCTTTTTACTACCATCATTTATTTTGTGCAGAAACTCTTTCTCATCCCTTGATAAAGACACAACTATATCGGCTTTTTCACGCAATAAAACTGTTGTAAGAGCTTTACGATGTTTTACTAAAGCTTTACGATAAAGTAAATACATGTGGAAAAAATTCGGAGTTCTAGCAATATCCACATAATTGATATTCAGATCAATATGACGTATTTTTTCGGAAAATGGATAAAAGGATTTTCCATTCTTTTGATCTGTGGTTACTAAAACTACTTCATAATTCAATATGTCGGCCAAATAATTAGCTTTGTTCACTATTACCCGCTCCATTCCCCCACCACTGGTTGCAGTTGAACTTATATTATAGATGATCTTCATAATTTTTAATTTAGCCTGAAATATATTTACCATAAGGTAATTTGCCCACAATGAATACAATAGTGCCGGAAATTACCAAACAAAGTAGTGTAGTCAATGCTATCCCTAAACTGGGATGTATAAACATACAATCAATCTTAAAAAATGACAACAAAGTTAATACTAACACATGTGACAAATAAATACCGTAACTGTATTTACTCACAATGGCGAAAAATGTATTTAAAAACTTCGTTTTGATAGTAAAAATATGTAACTACTCAGCACCGCTAAAAATGGATCAATAGTTATTTGTCACGGCAAGGATTACCAAGAAAGGATTTTGATTATTCTTTTTGGCAGTTTGCGTGAGAGATTGAATTTGACAGTAAGTGTCTGCTCCAGTATTGGATT
>CAIKVR010000024.1 GCA_903830915.1 uncultured Bacteroidales bacterium | reverse complement strand
TTTAATATTTTGAT
Source organism: uncultured Bacteroidales bacterium (assembly GCA_903830915.1). Taxonomy (GTDB): domain Bacteria; phylum Bacteroidota; class Bacteroidia; order Bacteroidales; family Paludibacteraceae; genus Paludibacter. The sequence goes on along the minus strand of CAIKVR010000024.1, from coordinate 20,571 downwards.
TATAACTGCACCAAATTTGAAGTAACTCAAGTTGATAACTATTTTCTGCCCCCAAAGATAAATAACATATTTAACACCACCAACAATTTTCGGGATTATTTTTAGATAAAACTAAAAACAGCCTGTTGATATGGGTTTTGGAATCCAGACTGTCTAAATAATAATCTACAGAATTCCAGCCTTATATGATTTGTGTATGCTCAGCTCTGCCGTCTGGCTTGGCTTGCCGGTAATTATTATATTCTGATTATTACTTCGCTTTGGTAAATGATCGTTGGTTCTGATCAGACATTTTATCAACCAAACTAGATGTCGTAATTACGGGCATAAAGGATTAATTGAATGTTGTTTATTCAGTACAATATGCCTCAGACATGCTTACAGCTAATGTTATTGCCGTAACAGATAATGTTTATACGGCAACAAGGCGTGTTGAAGAAACAACAATACGTGTTGAAGGAATAGAAACACGCATTGAAGAAATAGCTATATGCCTTGAAGAAATATAAACATGCGTTGAAGGAATAGAAAGGTCTGATGACGGAATAGAATTACGCGTTGAAGGAATAGAAATATGCGTTGAAGAAACAAAAAGCTGTGTTGTTGCCGTATAAAGATGACTTGTCCTAAATATATCAGCAATCAGAATCTACAACTCATCGGATGACTCTGAGTCATCTGCTGAGTAAACATCAGCTAATGTTGCAACTAAATAAACAAAAGCGACAAAAATTAGATGCCTCAGGGTTTATATGCAAAAATAGCCGCCTTCACAGGCAGCTATTTTACAGAAAACGCGATAAACAAAATTAATAAAGTTTTATAGTGCAATAAGTATTTCGGAATTTTGGGGATATATGCGGGTAAGTTCGTACACAAAAACTGATTCGGCAGTATGCAGCCAATACCGGAATTCCATTGTTTTCCGGTAAGTTGGAATAAAATCAAGTAACAGATCCAAATCAAACTCCAACGCTGACACTCCAACGCCCGAAGACATTGCGTCAATCACATTACATTCCTGCTCAATGTGTGTAGGAACCATCAGCACCGGTTTTTGAAGATACATTGCTTCGCAAACCGATTCAAATCCTCCTGTTGTGGCATACGCCTTACAACCAGCCATATATTCCAAAAACAAAGTATCGCTTAGTTGATGCATCATCAGATTTGGAATCAATATCTCCTCATCTTCATTCGTGTTATCCCAAAAGAAGTGAAGGTTTTCATCCGGATGATCCAAACTCCAGTCAATCAGTTCATCCACATAACCATTATTGAGCAAATATCCATGTATATAATCACCCTGAGTTGGTTTTCTATTCAACACTTCTTTTCGGAGCAGCGGTGGCACAAGGACTATTTTTCCGTGATGCATTTTGGGTTCTTCCCTGAATGAAAGTGCCATAATTTTTGTTGCATTCATAGCCGTAAGTCCGGAGTAAAAGTTCAACAACTTAAACTGCAAAAGATTTTTGCCGGTATATTCAAATGCCGGTGTGAGAAAAAAGTATTGATGCGCCACATTTATCATGGGAGCTTCCGGATTGAAAATACCATAAGTAATACCGCATAATAATTCATAGAAATTGACCACTACATCCGGTTGTGTTTCACGGATTGTTTGTTGGATTTTAAACACACTCTGAATATAAACAGGCAATAATAGTATGTTATAAAGAATGCTGATTAACAAGGGAGAGCCTTTGCCTTTGGGTGTAGGCATAAAATTCGGACTTTGAAACCGTATAATTTCTGAATCTATTTTTTCAGTGAAGAAACCGGGCAATGTACGCCTGGGACTACAACCCACCATTACAGCTACTACTTCATGACCATTCCGCTCAAGCATGGCTTTCATGCTAAGTGTTTGAGTAAAATGACCACGCCCTTCGCCCTGTATAACAAATAAGTACTTCATAGTATTTAGAAAAACGGTTTAAAAAAATTAGTTGAAAAAGCCACTTTCAAACCCCACGATGTAGGCTGAATTAGCTTGATAATCTCCATCGTTTCCGGTTGGGCAGCAATGTGGTCATTATGCATATATACTTCCCAGGTTCCATCTTCATGTTCCAGCAATGCCGACATAGTTTCTACCCAATCGCCCGAATTAAGGTAATGAATACCATCAATCATTTTATCAGCCGGCTGGTGAATGTGTCCGCAAATAATGCCATCAGCGTGTTTTACCCTTGCCAATGCCACCAGTTCATTTTCATAATTGGATACATACGAAACGGCCGATTTTACTTTCTGTTTAATGCTTTGCGACAGTGAGAAATAAGGCAATCCTTTTTTTGAACGATAGATATTATACAATCGGTTCACCCACAGCAGAAAAGTGTAACCAATATCGCCCAACTTGGCTAACCAAACCATATTAGAAGTAACATTATCGAAAATATCACCGTGTGTAATATAGTATCGTTTGCCGTTTCGCACGTGCACATAATCTTTCTCAATAGAGATATTGGCAAATGAGAAAGGAGCAAGGTGATCAATAAAATCGTCGTGATTACCACGGATATATACCACCTTTGTATTGTGATTCTCCATCATTTTCATGATTATTTTGAAGAAATCGGTATGTTCTTTTTTCCATTTTCCTTTACCGCCCTTTTGCAAATGCCATCCATCAATAATGTCGCCATTCAAAATTAGGGTATTGCAGTTTACGGTTTTAAGAAAATCGGCCAGTTCACGGGTTTTGGAGTGTTCAGTACCTAAATGAACATCCGAAATAACAATGGTAGGATAGAATTTTTGATTATACATTGTTCTGTTTTTTGATTACAAAGTAAGGGCAATAATATTGCGATAATAAAACAGAACTATGAATAAAGTGTTACAGTTCAGGCAAAAAAGAAAAAACCGCCATCGATTCTCGATAGCGGCTTTTAATTCACTTATTACTCCATCTCCTATGGGAGAGGGCTGGGGTGAGGTATGGGTTAGGGGGTAACTTACTTTGTCAATGGAACATAACCCACTTTTTCAACAATTGCCTGACCTTCGGCTGAAAGTACGAAGTTTACAAGAGGCAAATAATTTTTTTCCTTTGATTTTTCGTAGTAGAAAAACAATGGACGAATAATCGGATAAGTTTTATTCTTAGCAGTAGTTTCATTTGGTTCAATATAGGTTTTACCATCAAATGAAACATGCAGAGCTTTTACTTCTTTGTTAACGTAAGCCAATCCTACATAACCAACAGCACCTTTTGTTTGGCTTACCGACTGAACGATAGCTCCGGTGGCTGGCATACTTAGGATTGAACTCATATAATTTTTGTTCAACAATACATATTCTTTGAAGAATTCATACGTTCCTGAACTTGTTTCGCGAGAATACGGAGTAATTTTCAAATCGGCACCGCCCACCTGTTTCCAATTGGTGATTTTTCCGGTGAAGATTCCTTCAATCTGAGCACGAGTCAATTTTGAAACAGGGTTTGAAGGATTCACAATTACGGCTAAAGCATCGAATGCAATAGTTTTTTCAACAATTGATTTACCGGCTTCCTGACATTTAGCTCTTTCGTCAAATTTCATTTTGCGTGACGACATCGCGATTTCAGTTGTGCCTTCGAGCAACGCAGCGATACCAACACCACTACCACCACCAATTACAGTTACCGATTTACCGGTTTTCTTTCCATAAACTTCAGCTTCTTTCTGAGCCAAAGGTAATACGGTGTCACTACCTTTAATTTTTTGAGCATAGAATGAGGGTGCAATTGTGCAAACCATCATAAGGGATAAAATAAGTTTTTTCATTGTTTTTTGTTTTTATTACCCCTAACCCCTAAAGGGGGATAAGAGATAGTTGTTTTAATTATTTTTATATTATTAGAATTTGATCCTTTAGCCCCTTTAGGGGTTTGGGGTAATTTTAGAATTTGTATTGTAAACGTACTGTCAACACGTTGTCGGCAAGGTTAGCCATATAACCCTTAAGTTGAGTTATTTTATTGCTAACTATATCATAGTAAACGGTCAACTTAACATTATTGTTCATGCGGTAGATATAACCCAGACCAATTGTAGAATAAGACATATCAGTTTTGTTTGCTCCAACATAAGGCTTTGAAGCATTTGGAGTCAATTTATTTGCAGCAATTTGGTCGGCAGTCAAAGCAGTTCCAATATTTGCTGAATTAATATCCGTATTAGGGTTATACCAATCATATTTTACTGTAATACTGTGTTTCGTATCAGCAATATCTTGAATAAAGTGAATATAACCACCATTAAACTTACGAATATAAGTATCAGTACCAGGATTTGCTGCGGCAATAGTTTGAGCAAGGGTTGGAGTAGTTTGTGTAGGTGCTCCCGGTGCTGTAATTGTTGTTGCATCATAACCATTCAAACTTGCAGAACTTGTTGAAGTACCTGGTTGAGTTCCAAAAATATACTCTCCACGGATTTGTGTTAAACCAAGATCTGAAACAATTGAGAACTGGCCATCAAATCCAAAATAAGTACGATTTGCAAAATTGCTGTTATTGTTTAAAGCCAGCTTAGTTTTTCCTGTTGCATCTTTAGGATCTGATGCCAAGGCACTACTATCACGTGCAAATACTCCATTCTGCATGGTATAAACATTTTGACTGGTATTGTAAATAACACCTGCATACATAGAAGCACCCAATCCCCATTTCATAGTAGAGGTTCCTTCAGAATAACTCAAGTGACCAATGAAATCTTTTTTAGATTTATAATCTTTATTGATTGCAGCACCTGCAAAAAGACCTGCATCTAATTTCAATACATTCCAGGGAGAAGTTTTTGGAGCCTGAATAGTTAACATTGCACCTAAATCTTTTTCATCAGGAAATAAAGTCTGAATAATGCGGCTTCTTTCTGGTGATTCCAGTTTTGAAGAAGAATAGGAAATTTCATAACCAAATGGACGATCGAAAACCCCACCGGTTACAGAGAATGTATTCAACCATGGATCAAGTGCATTCAAGTAAACATCCTTCGTTTTCAAACCACTTTCAGAGATATCAAATTCAATAACAGCTTTACAACCAAAATCTTCATACGTAGATTTTAAGCGTCCACGACGTACACCATAACGATTATAAGTACCACCAATTGATTTTTCAGGACCAAAAAGACCTGTTCCAACTTTCATGTCATTTGACTTAGAAAAAGCTGAGTCAATTTGAGAAGATTGCCATTCAGCTTGTACATAACCACTGAATTTAAGTTTTTTAAGTTGAATTAAACCATCTTCCAGGTTTGTAATTCGTTGTTCATGAACATTTAGGGAGTCCACTTTTTCCTGAGAGAAAGCTACGGTCGAACATATCAGACCCAAAGCGATAATTGCCAAACTTTTAAAAGTCATTTTCATTTTTTGTTTATTTTAAAATTTAATTTCGTTTCATTTTTACGGTGCAAAGAAACTTCGATAAGATTACAGTGTCTTGTCAAAGCTATTACATTCTTGTTACAAATTATTTTGTCAGTCAAAAGCTTGTAATTCAATGATTTTTATACAATATATATAGGATCAGAATACAGGTATTTCGGATATTTCTAATGTCACATCTTTGTCACATCTTTGTAATACAGATTTAATACGGTTGCCGTTTCTTTGCATTGAATTTAAAACAAAAAAGAGTGAAACGTTTTTTTGAAAAGTTGGTTGAGGGTGCATTACTGATAAGCGGAAGCGTTACCAGTATTACCATATTACTCATCATTATCTTTTTATTTAAAGAAGCTTCCGGCTTATTCCACAGTCCGGTGATTGAAGAAGGCTATGAACTAGCATTAAACAAAGCAAATCCGGTAAAAAAACTGACTTCTTATCAAATCAAAGAGATTTTTGATGGCAAAATATTAAACTGGGACGAAGTCGGTGGAAAAAATGAGGCAATTGAACTGGTTCGACTGAGCGACCTGACAAAATATTACAGCGAAGCAGAACTTGGCTCTAACTTTGAAAATATACCTGCCAAAGCCAGTGAACTGACTTCAAAACACCCCGGAATAATTTTATTCCTTCCGACATCCTACATTAAAAAGAACTTTAATGGTACTTTGCTGAAACACGAAACACTCATACCGGGTGACTTTTTCGGTGGAAAAGAATGGTATCCAACCGCTTCTCCATCTCCACAATATGGCTTACTGCCGCTTTTACTTGGTACATTGTGGGTAAGTTTGGGAGCTATTTTACTTTCATTGCCATTTGGAATTGCCGTGGCGGTTTATCTGGCAGAAATTGCCTCAATGAAAGTGAGAAACATTCTGAAACCGGTTATTGAACTTCTTGCCGGAATCCCGTCGGTTGTCTACGGATTCTTTGGGTTGGTTATTATAGTTCCTTTTCTACAAAGATTATTTAATCTGCCTGTAGGTGAAACCGCTTTAACCGGTAGTGTGGTGCTGGGAATTATGGCCTTGCCAACAATTATCACCGTTGCCGAAGATGCTATGCGCACTGTGCCACGTGCCATGAAAGAAGCAAGTCTGGCATTGGGAGCTACGCACTGGCAAACCATTTATAAAGTAATAATTCCGTATTCTAAATCAGGAATCACTTCGGCTGCTGTACTTGGTATCGGGCGAGCTATTGGCGAGACCATGGCTGTACTGATGGTAACAGGTAATGCAGCCGTTATACCACACACTTTGCTCGAACCGGTTCGTACTATTCCGGCCACCATTGCTGCCGAATTAGGGGAAACCGCTGCAGGTGGAGGACACTATCAGGCGCTGTTTATGTTGGGCGTAATTTTGTTTGTAATCACCATGATAATCAGTATCAGTATTGAATTTATAGGGAAGAAGAAGTATCAGTAAACGAGGAGACGAGGAGACAAGGAAACTCCTAAGCTCTAAAACGATTCAAAATCAAAACAAATAAATGACACCAGTAATACAGGCAAAAAACACCGACCGAAAAAAACGTAATTCGCAAGCTATTGCGTTTACTATTTTTAAACTAATGAGTTATTCGGTTGTGGCTATTTTATTTATCATTCTTGGGTTTATCGTAATTCGTGGAATTGGCGTTATAAGTTGGGATTTTCTGACCAAAGCTCCTGAAGAAGGAATGACCAAAGGAGGAATTTTTCCTGCCATAGTAGGTACATTGTGTTTAGTTGCCGGAAGTAGTATCTTTAGTTTTCCTATCGGTATCATGTCCGGCATTTATATGAATGAATATGCAACCGAAAGCAAAGTGGCTACTTTTATACGCATTATGACCAACAATCTGAGCGGTGTACCGTCGGTTGTTTTCGGATTGTTCGGCATGGCATTGTTTGTAAACACTATGAAGTTTGGCGATTCTATTCTGGCCGGTTCGCTTACGTTGGGATTACTTTCGTTACCTTTGGTGATTCGTACTACCGAAGAGTCATTGAAAGCAATTGATAAATCGTATCGCGAAGGAAGTCTGGCACTGGGCGCAACTAAACTACAAACCATACAGAAAGTGGTTTTGCCTATGGCTTTTCCAAATATAATTACGGGCTTGATTCTTTCTATCGGACGTGTTTCGGGCGAAACTGCTCCTATTCTCTTTACTGTGGCGGCTTACTTTTTACCCAAACTGCCAACAAGTATTTTCAATCAGGTTATGGCTTTGCCGTATCACCTGTATGTAATTTCAACCAGTGGAACTGATATTGAAGCCTCACGCGGCATTGCTTACGGAACGGCACTGGTATTGATTGTGATTGTGTTGTTGGTGAATTTATTAGCCAATGGACTGAGAAACTACTTTTCAAAGAAGGTGAAAACAAATTAAAAACCCCTACAAAGAAAACCCCTAACCCCTAAAGGGGAATAAAAAATATTACAACTGATAATTCAAAGATTGAATATGATGACTATAGAAAATATAAAAACTAACACTAACTTCAGTTCCCCTTTAGGGGTTAGGGGTTCTTTAGATGTTAAGGGCTTAACCATTGATGCAAAAAACGTTGATTTTTATTACAGTGAATTTCATGCACTGAAAAACATCAACTTTGAAGTGAATAAAAACGAGGTAGTGGCACTTATCGGACCATCGGGTTGCGGAAAATCAACTTTTCTTCGGCTGATGAACCGAATGAATGACCTCATTCCGGGTACACGCATGACCGGATCTATGTTGATTGAAGGTCAGGACATTTACGCACCAAACGTTCATGTGGACGAATTGCGCAAAGAAGTGGGTATGGTATTTCAAAAACCCAATCCATTTCCAAAATCAATTTTCGAAAATGTGGCTTACGGTCTTCGGGTCAATGGAATTAAAGATAAAACTTTTATCGAAGAACGGGTGATTGAGTCAATTAAATCGGCTGCACTGTGGGACGAAGTGAAGGACAAACTCAACAAATCGGCTTTTGCACTTTCCGGTGGTCAGCAACAACGACTTTGCATTGCCCGTGCACTGGCTATTTCGCCCAAAGTGGTACTGATGGACGAACCGGCCTCGGCTCTTGATCCAATATCGACAGCCAAAATTGAAGACCTGATTCATGAACTGAAGAAAGATTATACCATTATAATCGTTACTCACAATATGCAGCAAGCATCACGCGTGAGTGATAAAACGGCTTATTTTTATCTGGGCGAACTGATTGAATACGATCAGACGATTAAGATATTTACCAATCCGGAGAAACTCTCGACGCAGAATTATATCACCGGAAGGTTTGGATAAGAAAAAATGGTAAATGGTAAATTATTAAATTGTAAATTATTATGAGACACTTAGAACAAGAACTGTATTCACTCCGTCAGGATGTGATTGATATGTGGAAACTGGTTATTTCGCAGGTTGCAAATGCCGGAGAATCAATTTTGTCATTCGACAAAGAACTGGCTCAAAAAGTATCCATGCGCGAAAAGAAAGTGGATGCATACGAGTTGAAAATTGACAGTGATTGTGAGAATATAATCGCTTTGCACCAACCGGTTGCCGTAGATTTGCGCTTTGTTCTGGCGGTGTTGAAAATAAACTCTAATCTGGAACGTATTGCCGACTTTGCATACGGTATTTCACGTACGTTTATAGCTAATCCGACCTTGATTCTGGATGCCGAACTTATTACGCTCACCAATCTGCGTATTATGATAGATGATGTAAATAAAATGTTGAATCAGGGTTTGGATGCATTCGAAAATGAAAATTCCGATATTGCATCTGCTATTTTCAGTGAAGATTATCAGGTAGACGAGATTAATAATAATGCTCCACACATAATTGCCGAATATATTATGAAAAACCCTGATCGTACTTTTGAATGCCTGCAACTTATAGCTTCTATCCGTAAACTAGAACGCATGGGCGACCATTGCAGCAACATTGCCGAAGAGATTTTCTTCTATACCGATGCCAAAGTGTTGAAACATTCGGGCAAGAAATAGGCTGAATTTTAGGCAAAAGAATGTTCATAGAAAACGAGTAGCCTTTTTTATCTCTGATTTCTAACAGATTTCAAATTTTGTCATATATTTGTAAAAGATATTACTCACTCTAAAAATAAGAGATTTGTTTCTTTGAATAAATATTGAAACTTTAAACTACAAACAGTTAACTGTAAACTAATTATGAGTTCTTATCGTATTTTGGTCGTCGACGACGAAGAAGATTTGTGTGAAATTCTGCAGTTTAACCTTGAAACAGAAGGTTATCAGGTAGATGTGGCTTATTCGGCTGAAGAGGCACTAAAAAAAGACCTGACAGTGTATAACTTATTGTTACTCGATGTAATGATGGGTGAAATATCTGGTTTTCGTATGGCACGTACGTTGAGTGAAAACCCTAAAACAGCTGCTATTCCGGTTATTTTCCTGACAGCTAAAGATTCGGAAACCGACCGTTTGACTGGATTTAATATTGGTGCCGACGATTATATTTCCAAACCGTTTTCCATTCGCGAAGTGTTGGCACGGGTAAAAGTTGTGATTCGACGTACCGGTAACAGTACCAAAACCGAAGTAGTCGTTGAAAAACTGACTTACGAAACGTTAGAAATGGATTTGGGTAATAAGAAAGTAATTCTTGATGGCGTTGAAGTTCCATTTACAAAGAAAGAATTCGAAATACTTAAATTGTTTTTGGAAAATAAAAACCGTGTTTTTTCGCGTGACGAAATGCTTTCACGGGTGTGGAGCGACGAGGTAATTGTCCTCGACCGTACTGTCGATGTGAATATCACCCGTATGCGTAAGAAAATTGGACCTTATGGTAAAAATATCGTTACCCGCTTGGGATATGGATATTGTTTTGAAGAATAAATCCATTGACCATTTAAACATTTACTATTTCCTGAATGGTTTTCAAATAGTAAATGGTCAATAAACTAATAGTAAATGACAAAATGACTTTAAATCGCCGCGTATTTCTCTATTTCTTTGGCATCTTCTTTTTGATGTTTGCCATTATCAGTTTCTTCCAGTATGAACGGGAAAAAGAATTCCGTACCGATCAGCTCGATCAACAATTATCCACTTATAATTTCAGTATCAACCGGTTTATCTTAGAGCGTAATCCAAACTGGGATATGCTGGAAGAATATGTCAAACTATTTCCTGACAGTACCTTGCGCGTCACGGTTATTGATTCCATTGGTGATGTGACCTTTGATTCGTTCGTGAAAAAGGGAACGAAACTCGAAAATCATGCCGATCGGCCTGAAATACAAATGGCTAACTATAACCCTAATGGTAAAGCCATACGCCATTCGGTTTCCACCGGTAAAGAGTATTATTACCTGGCTCACCGCTTCCCCATAGGCTATGTGCGAAGTGCTTTGCCATACAATGTAAGCCTTATTCACACACTTAAGGCCAATACGTTCTTCTTGTATTTCATGCTTTTGGTATTAATTGCTGCAGGAATTGTTCTCTATTTCATCTCCCGAAATTTTACTAAATCAATTGACCGACTGCGCATTTTCATTCAAAAAGCCGAGAAGGAAGAATATTTCAATACTGATATTGAATTTCCCAACGACGAGCTTGGCGAAATCAGTAAAAATATGGTGAAGCTGTATAAATTGCAGTTGGAAACCAAAGAACAACTGAACAAAGAGCGTGAAAAGCTGATTAAACATCTTCAGATTTCACAGGAAGGACTGGCAATTTTCTCTACAGACAAAAAGGAGATTCTGGCAAATACACATTTTATACAGTACAGTAATATTCTTTCCGACCAGCAAAGCGAAAGTTCCAATCAGATTTTCAGTCTGCCCGAATTCTCGGAAATCAATCAGTTTATTGACCAAAGCCTGCAAAACCATGAAATGAAGCGAAAAAAACTGACCATTGAAAAAGGTGGTCGGGTTTTTGCAGTTCAGTGTATTGTTTTTCAGGACAGTACCTTTGAAATTTCCATAAATGATATATCGGTTCAGGAACATGAAAACGAACTGAAAAGACACCTGACGCAGAACATTTCTCACGAATTGAAAACTCCGGTAAGCAGCATTCTGGGCTATATGGAAAGTATTCTGGAAAATCCTGAAATGGATGCAGAGCGTCAACGGTTCTTTGTAGAGCGGTCGTTTCAGCAGGCACAACGTTTGCGTGACTTGCTTCAGGACATTTCTACCCTCAACAAAATGGACGAAGCAAAACGCTTGTTTGATAAAGAACCTTGCAATATTTCAGAAGTAATTCAGGATGTGTTGAACGATGTTCATCTGGAAATCGAGCAAAAAGAATGTACAATATTGACTAACTTTCAGCCCGAAACAAGCATTCAGGGAAACCGCTCACTGGTATATTCCATTTTCAGGAACCTAATGGATAACGCGCTGAATTATGCCGGCGAGAAAATAACCATTGATATCAACTGTTACCGCGAAGATGACGATTTTGTCTATTTCTCGTTCAGTGATAACGGTGTGGGAGTTTCTGAAGAGCATTTAGCACGCTTGTTTGAACGTTTTTACCGTGTTGATAAAGGCCGCAGCCGCAAAGCCGGTGGAACAGGTTTGGGATTGGCCATTGTGAAAAATGCAATTATTTTCCATAAAGGAACAATTTCGGCTAAAACCGTTCCGGGTGGTGGATTGAGTTTTATATTTTCATTAAGAAAACACTAAGAATGCAGCTGTTTCACAGTAAATGGACAGCTCTGTTTCTGAGTAATTTTTTGGGAATTTTCAACGATAATTTTCTGAAAAACTCCATTATATTTATTGCTGTGGCGTGGTCAAAACCTTCATGGCTATCGCAATCGCAACTTATTTCCCTTGTTTCGGCTTCGTTGATTGTTCCCTATCTGTTTCTTTCGCCCATTGGTGGTCATTTAGCCGTCATCTATTCCAAAAAGAAAGTTTTCCGTATATGTAAATTACTCGAAATTCCGGTTTTGGCTTTAGCTTGTGTGGCGTTTTACTATCAATGGGTTATATTGGCTGTTCTTACTGTGCTGATTATGGGAATTCTGAGCTGTCTCTATTCTCCTTCCAAATACAGCCTTATCCGCGACATTGGAGGCACCGAAGGAGTCTCGTTTGGCAGTGGTGTTTTTGAAATGATGGCATTTTTGGGCATTCTGATTGGTACAGTTTGCGCTTCGTTTGTTTCCGATGCCTACAATCAATGGGTGGTTTTCGGGGTTTTAACAGGATTAGCTGTGCTGGGTTATTTTGTAACCCGAAGCATTCGTGCCAATGAACTTCCTGAAAATACCGAAGAAGCAGGAACGCTGAATCCAATCCGGTTTTTGATAGATTCATACCGATTTGCACGGCAGCATCCCAATGTAAACGGTGCTGTGATAGGAGCATCGGCTTTCTGGCTTATTGGCGGTATGCTGCAAATGAATCTGGTTATCCACACCGAACAGTTTTATCAGGCTTCAAACAGCACCACCGGTATGGTTATGGCATGTGCTGCCATCGGAATTGCACTTGGCACGTGGTCGGCAGGTAAAATATCGGGCAAAGAAGTCAAAAAAGGGCTTATCCTTATCGGAGTTCTTGGCATGAGTTTTATATTTACACTACTTACTTTTGTAAAACTGAGTTTTGGTATGTATGTGTTTGCTGTTTTTGCTACAGCATTTATGGGTGGATTGTTTCAGATTCCCTGCCTGTCGATGCTTCAGAACGCCAATCTCGGCCGTAAACTGGGCGACATGATAGCTTATCTCAACCTGGTTACCTTCGTTTTTGTACTACTCGGCACACTTCTATTTTCCCTCACTGCGTATTTCACTTCCGAAAATAGTTTTGCCATATTTGGCGTAATACTCGTTATCTGTCTGCTAACCAGTCTTTATTTCTTCAAAACATCTCCGGTGTTCTGGAAAGAAACATTGGATATGTTTCACAAAACAATCACTAAACCAGAATGATTTAGTGATTGTTAGGAGTAAGGTGAATATTTAATAAATATACTTCTTCTTTTAGGTAAAGGGTATTTAGACAAAAGAGAAGCTCTATCATGAAGCCAAAATTCCAACCAACAAACGAAACACCATTTGGAGCTCCGACAAGTAGGTGTAAAATAAACTCAAAAAAAACAATTCACTGAAGATTTTAATTTACTAAATGTTTCTTTTGGGAGCACTTATTGATAAATTATCCTGAACACAGGTTAAAGAGATTATTTGATAATGAAAATGTATAAATGAATCTGTGAAATATGGCTTATTACGTTGCGGATAAATATTTATATTGGTAATACGACTTTAACTCACCGCTATTACAACTCATCTGCTGACTTCAACTCATCGGATTACAAATCCAGTAATCCTTCAGGAAGGTGAACATAGATAATTTTCTTGTCGTGGTCAATTTCCGTGATGTACTCTTCTCCTGCAGGTATCAGTAACTCATCATCATCCGTTGGAATTACAAAAAGCACATTATCAGTGGTTTGATCCACTTCTGAAATTATACCAAGCACTCCTTTCTCAGCATCAAAGAGTGTAAATCCGGCAAAATAATCCAGTTCAATTTCAGCATCTTCCACCTTATCCAGATAGGTTTTGGGTAGATAAATGGTCAACCCAGAAAACTCACGGGCTTGCACATCCGACGAAATTCCATCTAATTTCAGCAATCCTGTGGAATTACTTTTGAAGCGGTATTCATCCAGAAAAAAAGGAACTAATATACCTTCAATTTCAAAAATAAAATAGGGTACATCCTCGCTATCAAACACATCACTGGTAAACGAAAAAGACATTTCGCCATTCACACCATGCGGTTTGGTAATCTGGCCTATTGGAAAAACAGAGGATTTAAGAATCATTGTTGAAATGCCAGCCCCCTAAATCCCCGTAAAGGAGAACTTGAAGACATTGTTTTTATTTAGTATTATCGATATTCCCCCTTTAGGGGGTTAGGGGGCAACAACCGTTACCCAACCGTGCGTATCAGGTTCGTCGCCATATTGAATACCACGTAATTTATGATATAATTTATCGCACACCGGCCCCGGTTTTCCATCGTTGGCAAACATGTAGGTAATATTCAAATCATAATCATCAATGCGTTCAATCGGACTGATAACCGCTGCAGTTCCGCACGCACCTGCCTCTTCAAAAGTCGATAGTTCTTCAACCGGCACATGTCTGCACTCCACCTTCATACCTAAATCTTCAGCCAACAGCATCAAACTATTATTGGTTATCGATGGCAAAATAGAAGTGGATTCGGGCGTTATGTATGTATTATTTTTTATTCCAAAGAAGTTGGCAGCACCACATTCATCGATATATTTCTTTTCTTTGGCATCGAGGTAGAAAATATTGGAATAACCTAATTCATGAGCTTTCTGTCCTGCAACCAGACTAGCTGCATAATTTCCCCCAACTTTGTATTTACCCATTCCAAGCGGTGCGGAACGGTCAAACTCGCGCATAATCACGAAAGGTGTAGTCTGAAAGCCGCCTTTGAAATATGGGCCTACAGGCGTTACAAAAACAATAAATAAATACTCATCAGCCGGACGAACACCTACCTGTGCACCCACTCCGAACAAAAACGGACGGATATACAGCGAAGCACCTGATTCATAAGGCGGGATAAAACGTTCATTTAGCTTCACGGCTTTCAGAACAGCTTCTTCAAATTTCTCCACCGGAAGTTGAGCCATGAGCGTTCCGGCACACGAATCCTGCATACGCAATGCATTATCACGCATACGGAAAATACGGATTTTGCCATCCTTTCCTCGAAAAGCCTTCAATCCCTCAAACACTTCCTGACCGTAGTGAATACTGGTTGCAGCTATATGAATATTCATATATTCACTGTCGTGTGTTTCAAGTTCACCCCAAGCTCCGTTACTAAACCTGCAACGTACATTGTAATCGGTTTTCATATATCCGAAACCCAAATTTGCCCAATCTATCTGTTCCATAATTTATCTGTTTTCAATTATTAATTGTGAATTATTAATTGACTCTCATTTCCCATATTAAAAAGTAAATCGATAATGCTTAAATTCTTCTGAAATCCAAATCTCTGCTCAAAAACCTGATAATAAGGTTTTAAATTTGTGACTGAATTTTCTTTCTTTGGATGAATGCTATCCCGTAAATCAACCACATCTTCATTCAATACTGCCTGATAATCTTCAGTATATTTCAGATTGGGTTGTAAATCTAATAATTCGAGCACTTTAGCCTGAAGTTCAAGATTAAAATCCCACAAAAAATCCCATTTCTTTTCGTAAAACGGTTGGAAATCATCTTTGTAATACTCAAAAAACGGAGTTGAATTGTAAGCTGATTCTAACGTCCGCCAATGCTGTATTTGCCAATCGTTATGACCTGAAATCCGCACATCCCGGGTCAGTATTTTCACTCCTGACGGCTTTTCAACAGGTATCGACAAAGTGTTTTTTCCATTTGCAGTCAGAATATTACACCGATTCCTATATGTTTGTTTTTCGTATGAATCAAATTGTTCCATAAAAACCGTTTCAGCATTCGCCAATGCCACATAATACTCTACCGGAGCTAAATAAGCTGTAGTCAGACAAACAAATTTTCTATCAGTGCTTACTGCTTGCTGCTTGCTGCTTACTGTTGGTTTAATGTTCAGCATTTTTAAAGAACCTGTTCCAACGGATTTTTCCATCAAACCAACCCTTATCTTTGTCCAGTGACAGCCAAACCAATACCGGACGACCAACTATATGATCTTCAGGAACAAAGCCCCAGTAACGCGAATCAGCCGAATTATGACGATTATCACCCATCATCCAGTAGTAATCCATCTTGAAAGTATAGGTTTTCGAAGCTTTTCCATTGATAATGAATTCATTTCCTTTTACTTCTAGCGTGTTATGTTCATACACCCGAATACAACGTTCATAAATCGGTAAATTGTAAGTGTTTAATTCTAACTTAGCTCCTTTTTTGGGAATCCAGATTGGACCAAAATTATCACGTGTCCAGTTTTTACCACCTCCTAAGGGGAAAACATCTTTACGATTTGATGCTTCCAAAACTAATTTTGTACCTTGAGTTTCGAGCATTTTTGTTTTTGATTCTTCATTCATTGGAAAATGATAAATCTGAAGATTGGGATCAAAATGATTAGTCTGTGCAAGTTCAGAAATATTTTGAAATCCAAAATAGCGGGCAGAATTATCATCAACCAACAATCTGTCCTCAACGCTTACATGAAGCTTTTCGAACATCTCATTCGTTAATGTTGAACCAGTTACCTGTACAAAATAATTATACTGAATTCCGGGTATTTTTTCCTGCGGTTTACCGTTTACATATACCTGATTATCTTTGATTTCCATTCTGTCACCTGCAATTGCTACACATCGTTTTACATAATTTTCCTGACGATCAACCGGACGGTACACAATATCACCATACTCACTGTATTTTGACCGTACAAGCTCACGTCCCACCTGATAACACTGGTCAGTGTTTGGTATTTTACCTGGATTTTGAGATGTCAATGCCTGATAACCTTCCATAAAACACCAGGTATAATAATCCGGATTTTGTTTATTAATACAAACCGTATCACCAGTAGGAAAATTAAAAACAACAATATCATTTCGTTTTACATTATCAAAACCTTTCAAGCGTTTGTAATCCCATTGCGGATGCTCAATAAATGATTTGCAATTCAACAATGGAAAAGTATGCTGCACCAATGGAAACGAAAGCGGTGTATTTGGTACTCGTGGTCCGTAGCTGGCTTTACTTACAAAGAGAAAGTCGCCAACCAACAGACTTTTTTCCAACGAGGAAGTCGGAATCTGGTAATTCTGAAACAGGTAAGTATTGATAAAATATACTGCCACTAACGCAAATACAATGGCATCTACCCATCCCATGATGGCCAAAACAGCTTTATTCTCTGATTTTTTCCACCAGGTCCAGGGAATCAAACCGGTTACAAACGCATCGAAAACAACTGGTAAGCCTAACAGCCACCAAAAATTACCAACCCAGGTAATGAAAAGTATGTACACCAAACACCAAACTCCGGCTTTAATCCATTGTTTGAGCGGTTGATTAAAACGGGATAATTCTTTATCTGCACTCATTTTTTATTGAATTTATAAGTTTTAAATGTTTAGATTCATTGATTATTCATTTAGTTCTAAACAATTTGCGAAAATACAACTTAGTTTAGTACCTTGCATTGCATAGTACTATATTTTAAATATAAATGTAAATTATTTTTGTTTTTTGAGATTGTCTCAACATTGTTATCCAATATTATTAATCGATGTGATTGAAATCCATTAATAGTTAATCAAAAATTCAATAGGTCACTCATTCCTAACAATCCTTTTTTCCCGCAGGTAAATTCAGCAGCCACAACCGCACCCAGTGCAAAACCTTCACGACTTTTGGCATCGTGGGTAATTTCAATTGAATCAACTTCTGATTCGTAGCGAATGGTATGAATACCCGGAACCTGTCCATCACGAATGGATTTAATTGCCATTTCGGTTGGATTAGTTTCCGTTTCTTTTGTCCAGACAGTTTTTCTATCCAGATTTTCCAAAATTCCTTCGGCCAACGTAATGGCAGTACCACTCGGAGCATCAAGTTTTTGTGTGTGATGAACTTCCGTCATTTCTACATTGTAATTTGGAAATGAGTTCATAATCTTAGCCAGATATTTATTTACAGCCATGAAAATGTTTACCCCCAAACTGAAATTTGACGACCAAAATAAGGTTTTATCACCTTCTTCAATTTCTTTTTTCAATTGAGGAAGTTCTTCAGCCCATCCGGTTGTACCTGAAACCACAGCCACACCCGATGCAAAAGCTCTGCGATAATTGTTCAACGCAACATTTGGAATGGTAAATTCAATTGCCACATCGGCACTCTTAAAAGCCTCTGAATCAAAATCATCCAGATTATCCACATCAATAACCGAAACAATCTGATGTCCGCGTTCCAATGCAATACGCTCAATGGTTTTACCCATTTTGCCATATCCTATTAATGCTATTTTCATTTTTCAAATTTATACCTCAGAGTGTCGTCAGACCTTTGAGAGTTTTAGCTTATTTTACAAAACACTTTTAGGTGTTTCACACACCAAAAGGTTTAAATTCAATACTGTCCCGTACCAAGTAAAACTAATGTACAAGCTTCTTCAACGTGAATATCATTATGAATCAGAATTTCCTCCAGTTCAGGATTTTCAGTTCCCGGATTAAAAATTACCCGGCGAGGATTTAATGAAACGATATAATCATAATACTCTGGCTGGAATTTATCTGATATATAAAGCGTTACCGTATCAATATCTTCGAATTCCTTCTTTTCGGTATCAATCTTTTTTCCAAAAATGATTTCAGGTTTTTTACCAATTAATTCAATTTCATATCCGTGTCCCAACAACCGTTCTGCAGCTTTATAAGCATAACGTTCAGGGTTATTACTTGCACCAATAATCAATGTTTTTCCCATATATCAATTTAATTTAAATTCCTAAATTTAAAATCTTACATTATCTTAACTTTCTCTGAAAAAGTCCAGACTTTCAAAAATCTCATCCCGAGTAGCTGTCTGATTGATTCGAATATCTCCAACATTACCTAACAACGTAAAATTAATCTCTTTCGTATCGTTCTTTTTGTCGTGTGTCATCAGTTCAAAAAGCAGATCGTAATCTTTACAGCTAAATTCAAAACTTCCATAATATTCTTTAATCAGGTATTTTAGCTTCAACAAATCATCTTTGGGAAAATCAAGTTTTACAAACGAAAGATACAATTCGCAAAGCAATCCCCACATCACAGCATAGCCGTGCAGAACCGGACGATTCACTTTGTAAGAATAACTTTCGAAAGCATGTCCGATTGTATGACCTAAATTCAATGCTTTTCGGATATTTGCCTCAAACGGATCCTGCTCCACAATTCGTTCCTTGATATTAAAACTTCGCTGCAAAAGCACTTTAAGTTTCTCAAAATCAATTTTTTCCAAATCGAATTTCAACACTTCATTCCACTCCTCACGGGTGTTAATCAATGCATGTTTCACCATTTCGGCATAACCCGAACGGAGATTGGCATCATCCAACGTTTTAAAAAGCTCAATATCAATCAGTACCGTTTCGGCAGGAGCAAAAACTCCGATTTCGTTTTTCAGTCCACTGAAATTTATTCCGGTTTTGCCACCGGTAGCAGCATCAACCGCACCCAGCAATGTAGTAGAAACGTTGATATACCTTATTCCGCGCTTGAATGTTGAAGCGGTAAATCCGCCAATATCGGTAATCATTCCACCTCCCACATTAATCATCAGCGATTTACGGGTTGCACCATTTTCGCTCAGGTACTGCCATATTTTCACGGCCGACTCCACATTCTTATTTTCATCCCCACACTGGATAGTCATCACATGACAACCTTTCAACTTTTCCGACTTCAAAACATTTGGCAGACAAAGTTTTTCGGTGTTAGTGTCAACCAGTATATAAATGCTTTCGGCTGACTGTTTTCCAATGGCTTCGTCCAGTTCGGTAATAAAATCTGTGCAAATCATTGTCTTCGAACCACTCATATTTTGAAATTTAGCCTACAAAGATACTTTTTTCTTCAAAATTTTCAGTCAAAATTGCACCTAAACTACTCGAATTTATTTATCATTTCTTTTTTAGAAAGTTTTTTCTTAATATTTATGAAAATATTCTTTATACATGAATACATGTTCATATATTTGCACAAAAATTCAAAAGCAATGAATCAAATTCTGAATCAGGAACAAATGGAGCATGCAGCCTACTCACTCAAAGCAATTTCGCAGGGAACACGGCTCTGTGTGATTTCGTTGCTGGCCGAAACTGACGAGATGAATGTAAGTCAGCTGGTGGAACAGCTTCAATGCGAGCAATCGCTCCTTTCGCATCATCTAACCGACATGCGTGCAAAAGGTATTCTGAATTGCCGACGCGATGGAAAAAACTGCTACTACTCCCTGAAAAACAAGCAGATAGTGCAGATAATTGACTGTATACGTACCTGTCAATGTATTTAATTTTAAAAACATATAAATGAACGATTTCATAAAAAAACATATCCTGAAAATTACAGGAATTATAACCGGCGGAATAGCAGGTTTTGCATATTATCACTTTGTGGG
>CAIKVR010000023.1 GCA_903830915.1 uncultured Bacteroidales bacterium | reverse complement strand
TAAGTAATACTCTAATCATTTCATTGTCTTTAAGTAATAATTCAGGATTAAAATCATCATATACTGCGTGAAAATCAACAGTTTGATATTTGTCTTGATATCCAACATATTTAATTGAAATACGTCTATTATCTACTTCTGGAAATAACAACACATCCCTGCAATCTAATTTCAATTGTTCAAATGATGACTCGTTAAAAACAAAATAGTGATTACCTCCAGTATAAACTTGATTAAGCACATAGAATATCGAACCTTCTATTGAAAACTTATAAATTCTTAATGATTTAAAGCCTGAATATTTGTTAAATCTAGGCAAGTAGCTATTCTCTTCATTTATATCTGATTGTTTCCAAAATTTTCCTTCAGCGTTTTCAATTTTTGACCAACCAGTTACATGACTCAACACATCTGATTGGGCATCAATAGACAACTGTAATTTTTGTCTCACCTCATCTTGCCTATCTTGAGCTTTAGAAAAAAAAGAGATACATACTAAAATGCATGTTAGGAATAATGTTGTTTTTTTCATGATTATAACTTTATATGTGATTATTAGAGGTATATTCAAATCAAATTTAAGTTCAAATTACAAACCTTTTAGTTTTTCTTCTAAGTCAGCTTTTTTCTTTTCTTTTTCTTCTTGTTGTTTCATTTTGGCCTCTCGTTCTGATTTTGAATCTAACTTTCTTGAATAAAAGTTCACATTACCTTGCAAAATGTAAAATGGATTTTTATTCTCATCGTTTGAGGCCTGAGCAAGTAATGGATTTTCTGAAATGTATTTTTGTACATCTGATTCAAGGAATTTCCGAAGATCAAATTGTAGATTATTATATATAAACTTATCTATTTTAAAATCCTGAAACCGATTATAAGCAGAAGATTTATTAATGTATTTTGGATTTAAAATTAAATTTGCCTTATCTGTTCCTGAATTTGACAAAATATAAGTTCCACTAACATTGACAATTTCTGTTTGAGGGATTGCTATAACTCTCATAGTATATTTATTCTCATATTGAAAATTAAATACTATCATGGATGTTAATCCATTTGATCTCACAAAAATATTATTTACTAGAACTTCTATTTGTTTGCTCTGACCTGTTTGAGCAATACAAAAATTCGTTAATGTGAATAAAAACAATGCTATAACTGCTTTTTTCATAGCTTAATTTTAAATATTATGAGTATCTGATTACTTTAGGTATTTCTCAATATCTTTAATGGAGATTTCAACATCATTTTGATCGAATGCTGCACAAGCATCCGGTAATCCAAGTGAAACATTAAACAGAAACTTGCCTTCTTGAAAAGTGATATTTATTTGATCAAAAGTAAATTTTCTATTAGGATCATCATTGGGCAAACAATCAGAGACCCCTTCTTCACCATAATGTATATTAATTACCGCACGCATACGTTCATTAATTATTGAAAGTAATTCATTCCTTTTATCGTTAAATAATTCAATATTTTTAATGGGTATCTCCTTATTGCCAACGAGTTTAGTAAGTTTGTATTCATAGTACTCATGACCATTTGTAGAATTAATAAATGTATTTTTAACTGATTTGTAATCCCTGAATTTACATTCTTTGATGGTATATGTCTCACCATCTTTTGTTTTTTCACATTCTGTACAAGTGACTTTATTATCTGTTTTTTTTACCACAACAGAATCTGTCTTTTGTAGAGACTTAATAGAATTATCCTTATCATTTGTGTTTTTTGCAGCACAACCTGTAAGAATAAATGCAGTAAATAAAACTGCTTCGAAAAATAACATTGTTCTTTTCATAATAAATTTATTTTAAAAATTAATAGTTTATTTTTTTAAGGCATTATAAATAGTCTAAGAAACATTTATTTCATTCTTTTTAATCTAACTTCCCTTTGTAATTGACCATTATAGGAAATCCAAGTTCCACAAATTTTATCTCTGTTTACAGATTCTTCACCCTCACAACTTAAACTGCTTATTTTAAAAGTTCCATTAGTGCCACTTGTTTTCGGCTCGTTTAATTCTAATACTGGTGTATCAGCATCACAGAAAAAAGTACCAACAAAAGCTGTTTTATTTGTATTATTAACAGTGCTGTATCCTTCTACATTTCCAAAGTTCTTTTGTTGATTGAACGAGGATTTTGTAAAAACAATTATCAATTTTTTAGTTGCTAAGTTGCTGCCACTTAAAGTGCCTGACCAAGTACCCAATATTTCTTTATCATACTCAGATAGTTCTTGGTCTTTACCTGAACCTACCACTTTTTTATTGTTGTTTTCAATTTGAGGATTGTTTATATCTTCTACTTTCTCCATAGCTTTTGATGACACATTTTGAATATCTTTCATCATTTTAGAGGTATCTAACCCTTGTAGTTTCAACATTGCATCAGCATATCTTGCGGAAATCTTTAGAAGTCTTGACTTTTGTGCTCCATTCAAATTCTCTTCCATTGCTTTCATTTCCTTTTCGTCACTAAATTCTGCCAAATCAGCAAACATATCTGTCAAATCTGAAATAGAACTTATTTTGTCACCTTTTTTCACTTTCTCTTCTAAAGTTTTGGTGATAGATTCATATTTGTCAAGAAACTTATCTGTTTTACTTTGACAAGAGATAATTAATGAAGTCATAGCAAATAATAATGCTATCAAGCTGATGTTTTTGATTTGTTTTTTCATTTTTTTACAGTTAATTTCCTACTCTGTTTTTGGATTTTCGGGTAACTCCATATATAGTTTTTGTTCATTTTCGGGCATAAAAAAAGCGTGGGAACTGTTTGCTTTATCACTGACTTGAGGTTCTGGACGACCCTGTAACTAATGATAAAGCAACAGCCCCACGCCTATATTGTTATAGTCGTGGAGCGTTAGTTGCTATCATCCAAGTTACTTTTGAAATTGTCCAGATTTCAAGTCAGGATAATATTTAAAAACGCTTTGTTTAATATGTAATGCAATTGTCGCTACAATTGACGAGGTAATAATATGAGTTGCAAATATATGAATAGTTATTCACATTTGAACGATAAAATTAAAAATATTATTTTTTTGTTTATTGGTCTAAAAATGTAGTTTTTTTTGAGTTTTAAGTTTAAATAAAAGCTAAGGCTTTTGATAATATGGATTGCCGCTGTCGCTACAGCGGGGGAAAAATGAGAGAGCTTAATGCTTAGGCAGTCCTACAGCCCGTAGTGTTTCGTTTGCCATATTAAGTTTCTGCTGAAAAATTGGTTTGTTTTTGAGTAATTCTAATTTATTATCTATCCTAATGATAGGTATTTTGCTTGTATTTAGTTTTTTTATTGTTGTACTCATAATATTTAAACTTGTTTCGTCAAATTTAATAATCTTTGGAATTTTACCCTTAATACCGTCACTAATAAATTCAAATATAACTAATGATTTCTCTGCTTTTAACTCATATCTGGGTAAATTCATTCTGATTAGATTTTGATATATGCACTTACAAAAATAAAAATAATTTTTAAAATAATATGTAGTTTTTTGTGGATTGTCTAGGTTTCAATAGTAGGAATAAAAGCTAACGCTTTTGATAATATGTAATGCCGCTGTCGCTACAGCGGGGTGTTTGTTTTAATAAGTTGCAAAATTATAAAATAGATTTGAATATTTGAGATTAAATGGATTTATTCTTAAAAAAAAGTTTCCAATCTTTATTTTCTTTATTGTTTCTCAGTCAGATACTTCCAATAGCGTTTTGGCAGGTGTTGGCGTTGCAGTTTCAGGTTTATACGTTCTTTTATGGTCATGGCTTTGAAGTAACCTTTCCATAATTCCTGATAGAGTTTCTCGTCTTCTGCCATTAGGTTTTCGTCCAGTTTGCCTTTAGGGAAAAGGTCAGTGTTGTCGAGTGTCATTTCGGTAACCGTTTTGAGGTCGTAATAAAAGCCGTAGTTGCGTCGGGTATCGTAAATCACCCATTTTTGGTCAGCAAATCGGTCGGTAAAATGATCCAGTGTAAGTGGCAAGCTGTTGTGGTCGGGCGATACAGGCGCAAAGAAAATATCGTCGGCTGCCTTTTGGAAGCGTACCAGTTCAATTAAGCGATGTCTTTCGTGATTCACTTTCTGAGCCAGTTTTTTCAATTGCAGTACATCGTCGTCGGCAAAATTTGTTTCAATCGATTGCTTGTTGTCGAACGTTTTTTGAATATAACGGAAAATCAGTTCATCGCTACCCTGTAATTCTGATAGCCAGGCATACGTAATCATATTGCAGGTATTGTGTGCCAGTTTTTTCTCCAGTCCTTTCCATACACGCTTTGATTTATCTTCGTCAGTAACAACAATAAACATTTCAGCCACAAATAATGGATTAGGTTCATCTATCGCCAACAGTCTGTCAGGGAAAGTCTTTCGGTTATAGGCATCGAATACTGCTGTAAGCAGACCTTCAAATGTTTTATCGTAGTGGAATATTGTCATAAAAATATAACCCCTGACCCCTAAAGGGGAACAAGAGTGTTTTTCTAAATTTAAAATAAGTCGGAACTAACCTAATTCCCCTTTAGGGGTTAGGGGTTATTTCAATCAAACGAAAGCGACAGCTGATTTGGGTTTTCTTTTCCTTTGAGAAGTTTCTTTTCTGTAAGTACTCGACGCACATATTCTGGCGACGAATCGCTTACGTTCTGAACTGCAAGTTCGTTGCAGGTAATAAAGTATTGTGCTTTTTTCAGAACAATGCCCATTTTCTTTAAATCTGCCGACTTTAATTTGTTGTATCTACGAGACATAACAATCAGTTTTGCTGATTTTACACCAATGCCCGGTACACGCAGAATCATACTATACTCAGCTTTATTTATGTCCACCGGGAAATGATGAGGATTTCGTAAAGCCCATGCCAGTTTCGGGTCAATTTCCAAATCCAAATCGGGATTTTTATCATCAACAATCTCGTCAACTTTAAACTCGTAAAATCGCAACAGCCAATCGGCCTGATACAGACGGTTTTCGCGTACTAATGGAGCTTGTTTTAGTGAAGGCAGGCGGCTATCGTACGAATTAACAGGAATATAACCGGAATAATATACCCGCTTCATGCTGGGTCGATTGTACAATGCTGCCGATGTAAACAGAATTTGTTTGTCGGTTTCGTCAGTTGCACCTATTATCATTTGTGTGCTTTGTCCTGCAGGGGCAAAACGTGGAGCTGAGCGATGTTTGGCACGCTCTTCAGCGCTTTCCAACACACCCTGCTGAATATAGAGCATTGGTTTGTACACACTTTCGTGATCTTTTTCGGGTGCGAGCATTTTCAGGTTTTGCTCAGTTGGAATTTCAATGTTTACGCTCAGTCGGTCGGCATATAGACCAGCTTCATGTACCAATTGCTGACTTGCCCCGGGAATACTCTTCATGTGAATATAACCGTTGAACCTATGAATAGTGCGAAGTTCTTTAATTACCCTAACCATGCGTTCCATAGTATAGTCGGGTGTATTGATAACTCCCGAACTCAGAAACAATCCTTCGATATAATTACGTCGATAAAATTCGATGGTCAGTTCCACTAATTCTTCCACGGCAAAAGTGGCTCGTTTCAGGTCGTTGCTTCGGCGGTTAATGCAATACGCACAATCATAAATGCAATAGTTTGTAAGCATTATTTTGAGCAGCGACACACAGCGTCCGTCTTCTGTGAAACTATGACAGATTCCCCAACCGGCAGTGTTGCCAATTCCACCCGGAATACTTTTACGGGTAGTACCGCTGGATGCGCACGAAACATCGTACTTTGCCGATTCAGCCAGTGTTTTGAGTTTGTCGAGAATTTCTGCTTTCATAACGGACAAAGTAACAGAATTTACCCGTTAAAAACACAAGCGGAAATATTAAATATTTCCGCTTGTTGATAAGTTTTTTGTAATGGGTTCATGTCAATAGTAGGACTGCTTTCTCCAAATCTTCCGGAGTATCGATACCAATAGATTCTACATCGGTAAAGCCAACTTTTATTTTGTACCCATTTTCCAACCAGCGCAGTTGTTCAAGCGATTCAGCAAGTTCAAGCGGTGATTGTTCCAGTTTAGTAATTTCACCCAGTACCTCTGCACGATAGGCGTAAATGCCGATATGTTTAAGGTACGGATGTGATGAAATCCAGTTCTCAGGTTCAGTTCCTCTTTTAAAAGGAATTACTGATCGGCTGAAATAAAGAGCATGATTATTCTTATTTACCACCAGTTTCGGACTGTTTGGATTATTCAGGGCTCCCCAATCCTCTTTTTCGGTTATTTTCTTTGCTAGTGTGGCAATCTGAGTTGATTCATCATCAAAACATTTTTGCAATTCAATGATTTGCTCCGGCTGAATAAATGGCTCATCGCCCTGAACATTGATTATCACATCAAAATATTCCTCGATATGAGTAAAAGCTTCATAGCATCGGTCAGTTCCACTTTTGTGCTGTTCGGAAGTCATTATTGCATTTCCTCCAAACGCTTTTACTGCATCAAAAATACGTTGGTCGTCAGTTGCCACATACACATCAGTTACCGATTTGGAAACCTGTTCATATACCCGATGTATCATTGTTTTTCCCCCAATGTCAACAAGCGGTTTTCCTGGGAAACGGGTTGAAGCATAGCGGGCGGGAATTATAACAACAAACCTTAATGGCAGTTTTTCTAATGATTTATTAGTCATGATAATTATTTCAGATTGAGTGGTCAGATGACAGATCTGCGTTTATACATTCTCTTCTTTAAATACATGAACCAACTGGTTGAACGGACTATCAACAAAACAATGATTGGAAAAGCTGCCAGATTAAATATCTGATTTGACAAGGCAAATGAAAATAATGCTCCGATAAGCAAAGTAATATTAAAAATACCATAAAAGAAAACCGGAGTACGTAATTTAGGGAACCAAATTATTATTCCTAAAATTATATTTAATGGATTTAGCCACAAAATATTTAAATTATTTCTTACTAATGGATGAATGGAGAAAAACATCATATAGGTTATTAATATCCCGGCTAAACCTGATACAATCAATATCACTGAATCGAACAATTTACTGTAATTCTTCCTGGAATAATCCCAAATCGAGATTATCAACCCGATAATAAGTAGAATTAATGAAAAAACGAAAGGCTTAACTTCGAGTTGAGGCTTTATAACTGGTTCGGAGGTTTTATTTATCAATATCGTTTTGTCAGAAATAAGTTTTCTGGTTTCATTATTTGAGTCATGAATTTCTGCTGTTTGAAATCCTGTCATAAGTACTTCTGGCAAAAACATACTTTCAGTAAAGGTAGTTGGCTTGTCTGCATCTTTTCCGAAAATTAAGTCAATACCAAACTTCAACCATGTGTCATTCCCAACATAGATTCCAATCCACTGGCGATAGGTTTTTGCTTCTTTGTCCTCCTCGAATTTTACATACCCATGCAGAGTAGCTAAAATTTTATCCCTGGGTCGTGTAGCACAATTATCAAAAACAAAATTATACCTGTAAAGTCTGTTTTCCGGCTCATAGTTTTTCAACATGTTTTTAACAAGAGCACTTTTTTCGGAAGTAGACATATTAATTATTTGCTCCCATACCAGCGAATTTCGTTGTGCATAAGTAGCCAAAAAATTGCCGGTATCATAAACACCTAACTCATAATCTGTTTCTCCTTTTATGAATTTATAATAAAAATCAGGGGTGTCAAAATTAAATATACCGTAATTAAAAACAACATCGGTTCCTCTTTGAGGGTCTTTTATTCGGATAGCAGTATGTCCAAATTTTTCGTATACTTCCTGACCGGGCGAACAGGTTATCAAACTTATAATAGATGAGTCACTGAATGACAGTTGTTGAGCTTTTGTAACAAGGGAACTCAATAAAATGAATGAAATAAAAAGAATATGTTTCATGCTTGAGGGAAAAATAGTATTACAAAAGTAAGTATATTATTTGATTTTATTCTGTCAAGGAGTGTTTTTAAGTTTAATCTCCAAGGTTCATACTAAGTTTGCCATTCTTGATTCAAAAAAGTTATTCAAAAACTGATTAAAAACAAAATAAATTGTTTTTTTTTTGAGTTTTGATTGTATGTATCAAAAAATTACTAAATTTGTGCTTTATAACATTGTTGTCAAACATATTTTACTGAAAATTATGGCAAAGAAACACATTTCGGAGCTTAAACCCATTGAAGAAGTTTTCTCGGTTTGGGATGTGTTGACTCCCGACGAAAGGCAGTTTGTAAGGAATAATTACACAATTCATCATTTCAAGAAAAATGAGATGATACATTGTGAGGGCGAAGTTCCAACACACATGATGATATTGGCCGGTGGAAAAGTAAAAGTGTTCAAAGAAGGAGTTGGCAGTCGTTCTCAAATTATTAGAATGTTGAAACCGGGCGAAAGTTTTGGCTATAGAGCTATCATTTCCAGCGAAAGTTATAACACCAATGTTACTGCTTTTGAGGCATCGACGGTTTACATGATAAAAGCTGATATTTTTTTATCTATTTTGCGTCACAACAATGCTTTTTGTTATCGATTTTTAGAAGAACTCGCAACAGATTTGGGTGCTTCAGATGCCCGAACTGTAAATCTGACTCAAAAACATATACGTGGTCGGTTGGCTGAAGCTTTATTGCTGCTAAGAAAAAATTACGGTATGGAAGAAGATGGAGCTACTATTAGTATTTATCTCTCCCGAGAAGACTTGGCCAACTTATCTAATATGACTACTTCTAATGCTATTCGTACGTTGTCAAATTTCGTTAACGAATATATTATTGCCATGGATGGAAGAAAGTTGAAGATTATAGATGAGGAACGTTTGAGAAAAATCAGCAAAATGGGTTGATTATGGACTCCGCTCAGATTCATGCTACTCACAACTCTGTAGCACACTTTCTTTCTTCAGGACAAGTCAGAAATGCAATAAATAAAATTGCTGTCTTGTCCAACGAGTTGCAGGTAGGTGAATACAATGACCGATTGAATGATTTACAACAAAACTATCATTTTCTACTTCAATATTATATAACAGGAATTGATGATCCTGAAAGAAAATCTGTTTATAATAAGCTGATTGCCAGATTATTTGTTTTAAGTTCTGAGTTGCGCGAAGAATTGTTGTTTCGTAACTCAACAAATTACGAATACTCTCAAAAACGCTTTTATCCTTTCACCAAACATTATAATTCAGACACCGACTTAATTGATTCATTCAGGTATTTTCATAATCAGTCCGAAATTCTTATGAATTCTGATGTGAATCATGAAACTGAATTGAGACGCTTACGTTCAAATTACGAACTTCTTTTACCTGAATTGTTTCGTTTGTTTTGGTTGACAAGTACCTACAAAGCTGAAGATAAGTTTTTATTTAATCAAATACTTGATAAAAGGTACAAGGGTAATTCCGAAAAATCAATTATGATTTCAGCACTTACACTGAACCTTTGGCGCTTGTTCGACGAAAGCAAAATTCTGATGCTTTTTGATGCATGCCAGTCAGAAAACCAGATAGTTAGACAAAGGGCCATGGTTGGACTTGCCTTTATAATGGCACGCTATAACAGATTCCTTCCTTATTTTCCATCCGTTAGAAACCGGCTTGTGTTATTAACTGATGATAGTCATATAGTAGAAAATCTTCAAAATGTTATTATTCAGATAATTTCAACAGCTGAGACTGAAAAAATATCAAAAAAAATGCAGGAAGAAATACTGCCCGAAATGATGAAAATTAGTCCTTTGATGAAGGACAAAATGGATAATGAAAGCCTGCTTAATCCTGATGAGTTGAATGAGGAGAATCCTGAATGGCAGGAAATTTTGGAGAAAAGTGGAATTTCTGATAAACTTAAAGAGCTGAGCGATTTGCAGTTGGAAGGCGCTGATGTTTACATGAGTACATTTTCGTTGTTAAAGAATTTTTCTTTCTTTTCCGAACCAAGTAACTGGTTTTTGCCTTTCGAGCCTCAGTATTCAGCTGTAAATGAGTTATTCAGAACAGAAGATAAATCCTTAATCTCTGCATTTATCGAAAACAATGTGATGTGTAATTCCGACAAATATTCATTCTGTTTAAGCATATTACAAATGCCTGAATCACAGCGAAACAGATTGAAAAACTCATTCAAAACAGAGGCAGATCAAATGGCCGAAATGATGAACGATGAAGCTATTCTAAATCCTGACCAAGCTTTGAAGAATACATCTAAGCAATACATTCAGGATTTATTCCGTTTTTTTAAATTATTTTCCAAACATTCGGATTTTTCGGATATGTTTGGCTTTTCACTTTCGATGCATCATTCATTTTTGTTTGATATTTTAGCCGGAAACAGCAACTTTAAAACAAATATTGCTGAATATTATTTTTTAAAAAGCCATTATATTCAAGCCTTAGAACTGTTTGATGAAATTCAGTACGAAACTCAACCGACAGCAGCTCTATATCAGAAAATTGGTTATATGTATCAGCAAATTTCCCAATTTGCCAAAGCATTGGATGCATATAATAAAGCAGATATCATTCAGCCGGATGATATTTGGACTGTGCGTAAAATGGCTCTTTGTTATCGATTGTCAGGAAACTATGAAAAGGCATTGGAATTTTATCAACGCGTTGATTATTTGCTTCCGGATCAGCATGTTGTTTTAATGCAAATTGCTCATTGTTATGTTGAACTGCGAAAGTTTAAAGATGCTCTGAATATATATTTCAAACTGGATGCTCTGGGGAGTGAAAATCCAAAAATATGGAGAGCTATTACTTGGTGTTCTTTTGTTACCGGAAATATCAAACAAGCTGCATATTATTCTGAGAAACTTATTGATTCAGATCCTAATTCCCATGATTTTATGAATATGGCTCATATAGCATGGTGTCAGGGGGAACATACGGTTGCTATCAGATATTATAGAAAAAGCATTGAAATTCCAGGGAGTAATTGGGATCTCTTTTTGGCAAGTTTCAACGAAGATAAACCCTATCTTATTACAAATGGAATTGCTAAGGATGAAATCCCATTATTACTGGATGCGCTTTTGTCGGAAGTAATTGGAAAATAGAATTCATTTTCAAGCTTTACTTTTTAGAGTCTATATCCCAATCCCCATTCAATAAATTCTGCTTTTTGAAGGTGAGTTTTTAGTCCTGTAGAGATAAAAATATGTTTGCTGATTGCATATTTCAACGTAGCACGGGTATAAAACCAGCCATCTTCATTGTCAATATTGTATGGATAAATTAATCCTTTGTTCAGAGTTTCGGCACTAGCTTTATCGTAAGGTGATAGGTTTTTCAAAGGGTCATATAAATAAAGTCCAAAATCAAATCCCCCAATCAGCTTACCCAGCATTATTTCATGTTGCCACGATATCCCAATACGAAATTTATTTTTCAACTCATTGTTTGTTATATAATAGCGTTTAAATTGTGTATTCCCATCAAATACTCCATCGTAGAAAGCATCCAATGCTACTCCCATACGGTAAAAGTCAGTAATTGGATGATATAATCCTGCAATCACCGATGCAATTGGAAAGGTTTTCTTATCCAGATAATATAATTGACGGAAACCTCCTGAAGCAATAATTTCAAAACTGAGTTTCTTTGGAATTTCTTGCAACTTTTGTTTTTGTGGACTGTGAAAATTTTTATAATTTGGATAATATTTTAGGCCAACAAATCCATTCAGTAAATTCAAACCGGAATTGGGAGCTACAGCACTTCCATTCGACATGTGATTCCAAGTATAATCACCGGTTACACTTAAGGCATTATTCAATGGAATTTCAACACTTGCCCCCGCTGAAAAATAAATATTTAGATTTGAACCTATTGCTCCATTTGTTCCGGTTAAAGATGTTAATACATTTCCAAGCAAATCGGTATTTGTATTGTAATATGTTTTGGTGAGGTAACTAATACCCATTCCACCTTTGAAATTCATTTTCAAAAAATCTGTATTAATAATGTGATAAGAAACGTATGGATAAACTGCAAAGGCATCTCCTAATTGTTCATTATTCCCCAAATTCAGCCATACTGCACCAACCCCGATTATTGGGAATCCATTAAACTGATACCATGGTTTTTCGTTCATTGATTGAAATTCAACAGACAATTCAGCACCCTTAACCGGATTCAGGATTAGCG
This sequence comes from uncultured Bacteroidales bacterium, assembly GCA_903830915.1. Classification (GTDB taxonomy): domain Bacteria; phylum Bacteroidota; class Bacteroidia; order Bacteroidales; family Paludibacteraceae; genus Paludibacter. The sequence continues at coordinate 29,956 of CAIKVR010000023.1, read as the reverse complement.
CTTTAACATGCGAATCATGAGGCAAAATATTCCCGTAAATGCCCTGTAATTTAATGCTGTAGTTGTCAAATGTCTGTGCAGAAATTAAGCCTGAACATAAGATAATCAGTAGGAATAGAAGCTTGTTTCGCATAAAATCATCACTTTTAAATGGTATCGGGTTCAATTTTTTTGGTTACCTTTGACAGCGCAAAAATAGCAAAATAAATCTCATATAAAGATTGCTAATAGTTTAAGAATATGATTTCGGTTTTAAAAAAGGAATTAAGGGCGTTTTTTAGCAATGCAACCGGTTATATTGTTATTGGAATTTTCCTGACAATCACCGGATTATTCCTGTGGGTAATTCTCGGAGAATACAATGTGATGGATAATGGATATGCCAACGTTGATGGGCTTTTTTATCTCGCACCGTGGTTATTTTTGTTTCTTTGTCCTGCAGTAACTATGCGTCTTTTTGCCGAAGAGAAACAAACCGGAACATGGGAAATCCTGATTACCAAACCTCTTTCAAAGAGTCAGCTTGTTTTGGGAAAGTATTTTGCCGCATGGTTGTTGGTTTTAGTGGCACTTTTACCGGTAATATTGTATTATTTCAGCGTTTCATATTTGGCCGAACCGGTTGGAAATGTTGATTCCGGAGCTTTTTGGGGATCATTTATCGGATTAATCTTTCTTGCAGCTGTATATGTGGCTGTTGGAATTTTTGCGTCAGCTTTATCGTCCAATCAAATTATTTCCTTTATTGTAGCAGTTGTGATTTCCTTTTTTCTTTTCTACGGTTTTGAAGTTTTAACGGGATTTTTCACTTCCGGTCAATCCATTCAATTGCTTGATATGCTTGGTATTCATGCTCATTATAAATCAATGAGTCGTGGTGTGATTGACTCACGGGACATAGTGTACTTTATTTTATTGGGAAGTGTTTTTTTGTCGGCAACTGTATGGAGAGTAAAAAAGTAAAAGTCAGAAAATCGTATGTAAAAATATTGGATTATGAGTATTGAACAAAAAAGACCTTATATATTGATTACCAACGATGATGGGCACGAAGCACCCGGAATAAACGTGTTGACCCGTTTAATGATGGAAATTGGCGATGTTGTGGTAGTTGCACCGGATGGCCCCCGTTCGGCACAATCAAATGCGCTCACGGTTACTCATCCTATTCGCTACAAAAAAATAGAGGAGGAGGCTGGTTTGAAGCGTTACTGTTGTACAGGTACTCCAACTGATTGTGTGAAGTTGGCGTTGAATGAAATTGTTGAACGCAAACCAGATTTAATAGTTTCTGGAATAAATCATGGTAATAATTCAGCGATAAATGTGATTTATTCAGGTACCATGGGTGCGGTACTCGAAGGATGTGAAAATGGTATTTTGTCTATAGGTTTTTCAATAGACACACATTCTCTTGAAGCAGATTTTAGTCATTTCGGACCTTATATTCTGAAAATTACCAACGAAGCACTGAAAAACGGTTTGAAACGCGGGGTTTGTCTGAATGTGAATGCTCCTAAAGCTAATATTGAAGGAATAAGAGTCGCTCGTCAGGCTGATGGTCAGTGGGTTAAGGAATACGAAAAGCGAACCGATCCACAAGGTCGATCGTATTTCTGGTTGACCGGATATTTTGAAAATAATGAGCCTGATGCTAAAGATACTGATGAATGGGCTATTTTGAATAATTTTATATCAATTGTTCCTACAAAGATTGATTTGACAGCTTATGAAGCTATGGAAGCGATTAAGGGTTGGGCTATTTAGTTTGAAAGTTTGAAAGTTTATAAAGTTAAGTATAAAATCAGTCAACCAATTAACCGATAACCAAAGTGGAACGTTTCAATAAATTCGTTTACGGTCTTATCCCCGGATTAATTTTACCGGTAGTGTTTATGTGGGTATATCTTCACCGGTTTTATCCCAATAACTTATCATTTATTGAAACTATTAAGCAAATTTGGCCGGGAGTAATTATGGGTAAGTTGCTTATATTGTCAATAATGCCAGATTTGATTCTGGTTTTTGTGTTTTATAAATCTGATAGTTTCAGAATAGCAACCGGGATTCTGATAGGTGGAATGCCTTATTTGATTTCAAGTTTTTTTATGATGTGAGACAGGAAACGAGGAAACAAGGAAATGAGGAAACAAGTAAACAAGTAACCAATCATGAAATACTTTCTAATAGCCGGAGAGGCATCGGGCGATTTACACGCATCAAACTTGATGTATGAACTGGGAAAGCTGGATTCAGAAGCTGAATTCTGCTATTTGGGTGGCGATTTGATGCAGGCTCAGGGAGGTAAACTGGTAAAGCATTACCACGATATGGCTTTCATGGGTTTCTGGGCTGTTATTAAAAATGCACCGATTGTACTTCGCAATATAAACGACTGTAAAAAAGCAATCGTGAATTTTCAACCGGATGTGGTTATTCTGATTGATTATCCGGGCTTTAATCTGCGAATTGCTGAATTTGTAAAAGAGAATCTTAAAACTCCTGTTTATTATTATATTTCACCTAAAATATGGGCGTGGAAAGAATATCGCATCAAAGACATTAAACGGTATGTGGATAAAATGTTTACTATTTTTCCATTCGAAACAGCGTTTTATGCCAAACATAATTATTCGGTTGAATATGTGGGCAATCCAACCCTTGAGACAATTCTTGCCCGCCCGAATCAGAAGCAATCTTTTGAAGAGTTCTGCGAACAAAACAATTTAAATAAAAAACCAATTATTGCCATTTTGGCTGGTAGCCGCAAGCAGGAAATTTCAGCTTGTTTACAGCGTATGATTGATTCGGCAACTTTATTTAAAGATTATCAGGTAATAATTGCCGGTGCTCCTGGAATTGATCCTCTGTTTTATTACAATATAGTGAGTGGTAAAAATATCCCGGTAATTTTTGGCAAAACCTACGAACTGGTTCAACATTCAAGTGCTGCCATAGTAAATTCAGGTACTGCAACACTCGAAACAGCACTAATTGGAACTCCACAGGTAGTCGTCTATCATGTTATTTTCGGAAAATTAGCTTCTGCTCTGCGGAGGTTCGTTATCAAAGTTCCGTTTATTTCGCTGGTAAATCTGGTAGCCGAAAAAGAAGTAGTAAAAGAATTGGTAGCACAACATTTCACGGTTGAAAATGTGACGAATGAACTTGAAAAACTCCTTCATCATCAAACTTACCGTAACACCATATTAAATGACTACAACCTGATAATGCGTGAACTAGGTGAAGTGGGGGCTGCAAAACGTACTGCAACATCAATTATCAAAGAACTTTCAGCTAATCTATGACAGTAGAAATGGGTATTTACGCCATGACACACGCCATTGCTATACTGTAGAATTTGGAGAGAGTAGTTTCACTGCGCGAAGTCAATACAACAGGATTGTCGGTTCCCTGAAGTAATCCGCCCATTTGAGCGCCTGCAAAAAGTGCCAGACCTTTGTAGAATGTATTGGCACATTCAAAGTTAGGGAAAATCAGAATATCGGCATCACCTAATACCGGACTTGGTACGTTTTTTATGCTACCACGCTCGGCATCCAAAGCCAGAAAAATATCCAACGGACCATCCATTATTACATCGCCAAATTCACCTTCACGCCACAGCTGCATTATATCCAGATAATCCTGCATGTAATGAATTTTGGGGTTGGCAATCTCGGTAGCGTGAATCAGTGCTATTTTTGGGTGAGGCAATCCGAATTTGTAAGCTGTATGTATAGCATATTTTATCATGGCTATTCGCTGCACGAGACTTGGGGAAGGAATAACCACCGGATCGCTGAAGAATATCAGTTTGCGATAATTGGGAATTTCCATTGCGGCATTGTAAGTCATGACTGTTCCCGGTTTCAGAATGCCTTTTTCTTTGTCGAGGATTGCCCGCAATAACACATCTGTATTTACCAAACCTTTCATCAGAATATCAGCTTCACCATCCTTCACCATTCGAACAGCTTCAACAGCAGCAGCTTTTACTTCGGGAACATCTATGATATGAACGTAAGGTGAAAGCGAATGTTCTTCAAATAAATGAGGCGATTCTATGGATGCAACATCACCAATCAGAAAAGCCTCTATCATACCCAATTCTACTGCCTGAAGAACTGCATCGAGCGTATGTTCATCCACAGCATTTGCAACAGCCATACGTTTACGGCTATTCAATTCTGTGAGGTGGGCAGTTAGTTCGGTAAACGACGAAATTCGTTCCATTCGGGTGTTTAAGCTTGATTATTTCTACAAATGTAGAAATAATATCTTAGTGTTACAACAAATAGTAACTTATATCGCACACTTGTTTCAATCCGGATTACCCATTGGATATTTTTAAAGGAAAATTGAATACACTTGAATAGTGCCACAAGTCCGTAAACCAGCTCTTCGTTTTTTTGTAAGAGCTATATTGAGAACGAGTTTGTCATTTACTTTCTCTAAATAAGCACCATTAAATACAACAAAAAATTGGACAGTGCTTATGATTACTTGGAATTAGCTCACTTAAGCAAAAGATTGGAGAAAGTTATTATAATTTTTTGTTGATGAACTGAAATTAATACTATTAAATTCGTTCAAAAAAGCTTTGCTTTTGTTGCTTTCTCTTTCCATTCTCGCCAATTATACTTACAAAAATTGAAAAAGGTTCACCCGTCAACCGATAGCAATTTCCTTTAATTAAATACTTTGAATCTGAACCTCCAATAAACCGAACATAATCACCTCTTTTTAATCCTATACCAATTAGATGAGTACGTTTGTATTTTATTTCCTGATTCTGTTGAATTACATATTGCTCAATTAATTCTAATGCAACCCTATATTCCTGTTCTGTAATCATGTTTTGATTTATTCCCACTATTTTAGATCATATTTGTCAAAATGGCAGTCATTTCAGGATATTTTGAATGGTGAATTTATTAAGATTTATAGGCGAGATTTAAAACCTGACATATTTTCAGGATTATGTAACTCATCAGATGACTTTAAGTCATCAGATGAGTTGAAGTATAGTCATCCGATAAGTTAAACATCAGATGAGTTGAAGTCTAAAATTAAGATTTCGAGAAATCAGAATAAATGTTGTATTTTTGTACACCAAAACAATGAGAATGATATTTCATGGCAAAAACAAAAAAACCACTTCCAATACTTACCAACGTTACGATTACTGATATTGCTGCTGAAGGAAAAGCCATTGCCAAAGTGAACGACATTGTTGTGTTTGTGCCATTTGCAGTGCCTGGCGATGTAGTTGATTTGCAGGTAACCCGCAAAAAAAGTCATTTCATGGAAGCGCGTGTCATTCAATTCCATCAGTACTCCGAAAAAAGAACTGAAGCTGTTTGTGAACATTATGGTATTTGTGGTGGCTGTAAGTGGCAAATTCTGCCTTACGAAGAGCAAATCCGCTATAAACAAAAAGAAGTAGTTGAAAATCTCACTCGAATTGGAAAAATTGAACTACCCGAAGTCTCACCTATACTTGGTTCAGCCCGCACGGAATTTTACCGCAATAAACTGGAGTTTACCTTTTCCAACAAACGCTGGCGGACGTACGAAGAAATGAACGAAGGAAAACAATTCGACACCATGAATGCCGTTGGTTATCATATTCAGGGGCAATTTGATAAGGTTCTCGATATAAATAAATGCTGGTTGCAAGACGATATTTCCAATCAACTCCGCAATGAAATACGCCGTTATGCATTAGAGCATAATCTTGATTTTTTTGACCTACGCAACCAGGAAGGTTTTTTACGCACCATGATGGTTCGTACCACTTCCACTGGCGAACTAATGCTTATCATGGTTTTCTTTCACGAAGACCAGCCTGCCCGAGAGGCTCTGCTGCAACACATAGCCAATAAATTTCCGCAAATTACATCCTTGCTCTGGATTATAAACTCTAAAGCCAACGACACCATAACCGATCGTGAAGTTTTTGTTTTTAAAGGTAATGAGTGTATTTACGAAGAAATGGAGGGTTTGAAATTCAAAATTGGTTCTAAATCATTCTATCAAACCAATTCCGAACAAGCCTACGAACTCTATAAAGTGGTACGAAACTTCGCTGGTCTAACCGGAAAGGAATTGGTATATGATTTATACACCGGAACCGGAACTATTGCTAACTTTGTGGCACATCAGGCGGATCAGGTTATCGGCATTGAATATGTACCCGAAGCCATTGAAGATGCAGTTGTAAACTCCAAATTAAACAAAATAGAAAATACCTTGTTTTATGCGGGTGATATGAAAGACATTTTGAATGCCGCATTTATTGAAAAACACGGCAAACCTGACGTAATTATCACCGATCCTCCACGTGCCGGTATGCATACGGATGTGATTGATGCTATATTGTTTGCACAACCAAGTCGTATAGTGTACGTTAGTTGTAACCCGGCTACTCAGGCACGGGATTTGCAGCTGTTGGATGTCAACTATAAAGTTACAGCCGTTCAGCCGATAGATATGTTCCCACATACCCATCACGTGGAGAATGTGGTTTTACTTGAGTTAATGTAGGCAAGAATTGATTAATTGGTAATTGAATAATTAAAAATCGTATGCAAAAGCAGATATTTCAGACAAATTCACCTACTCGTTGGAAAAGCTTTGTTTGGGTGGTACGTATATTTTTGGTTTTTTTATTTGTAATTCTAGCATCGGTAGGTATCTCATTGTTCAACAAGCGGGATTACGACCTAAAGGTACTCACTTACAACGATAAAAAGTTGCCTGATTTGAATACCGACAAATCCAAAACCTATGTATCTAAAAAAGAACAAATTGATTTTGCAAAGCAACTGGAACAATACAAAAAGAAGAAAATAAAGAACTCACACAAGAAGCTTAAGCACACATCATCACCCGAAGTAAGTAAGTATCTTCCTGTAAGAGCAGGTTTCTATGTAAATTGGAATCTGAACTCAGGCATTTCACTTCACAAAAATATCACTAAATTAAACATGATTCTTCCTGAATGGCTCTTTATTAAAGATTCCAAAGGAACCATCGACTCAAGAATTGAAACAGAAACACTGGAATTTATTCAAAATAACAAAGTGGCTGTTACGCCGATGTTGAGTAATTTCTGGGGCGGAAAATTTAACGGTGATAGTACCATTGTAGTACTTAAAAATCCGAACTTACGAAAAACCCTCATCGCACGTATTAAGAATTTACTTGAGAATAATGACTTTCAGGGAATTAATATTGATATTGAAAAGCTTCCGCAAGGTTCGAACCCTTACCTCCTGCAATTTTCTAAAGAACTGTCTGAAACGCTTCACCAATCAGGTTATTTAGTTACAATAGATATTGATCCAACAGATAGGGTATCTTCTTATAAGGATTTGGCTCAATATTATGATTTCATATTTTTGATGGCTTACAACGAACATTATTCAGAGAGTGAACCCGGAAGTATTTCATCCTTGTATTTTGTAGAAGATGCAATTGATGAGGCCATGAAAGAAGTTCCTTCCGATAAAATAATTCTCTGCGTTGCAGGATATGGTTTTGATTGGGTAAAACAAACAACCGGCAAAGGTAAGAATTTGCAAACGAGCTATTTAGGCAAACCAATTACTTATCAGGGATTAATTTCAAAAGCGAATGAACTTAACGAACCGGTATATTTCAACTTTAGTCAGGCTGATTTGACGCTTAAATTCGTAGACAACTACGATAAAGAACATGAAATGCACTGTATCGATGCGGTAGGTGCTTTTAATATTATCCGAACTGCTCAGGATTACAATGCTGCTGGGGTTTCTTTATGGTATTTGGGTTCAGAAGATGACCGGTTATGGAAATTTTACAATCAGGACCTGGATGTTATGTTCATGAAAATGAAAGGTTTTAATTACAAGAAACTTGAATATATTCAGTCAATTTCTGCTGTAAATTATGAAGGCAAAGGGGAGGTGCTGGAAATGATAAGTATTCCCGACCATGGTCATGTAACAATGGAATATAATGCTCAGGATGCAATGATAACTAACGAGTTATATGATGATTATCCGAGTTCATACTTAATTAAACGTTATGGCGCAGACAAGCCAAAACAGTTGGCTCTCACTTTCGATGACGGACCGAACGCTGATTATACTCCTAAAATTCTTGATATATTAAAAAAGAAAAAGGTTCCTGCTGCATTTTTTGTGACAGGAGGAAATATCCAAAACAATATTCCACTTATTCGTCGGGAGTATCGTGAAGGTCATGAAATTGGTAATCATACTTTTACGCATCCAAATCTAGAAGAGACAACCGAAAACCGCGAACGCATTGAGCTTCGTTCCACCCGTCTTTTGCTTGAAAGTATACTAAATTATTCTACACTTCTATTTCGCCCTCCGTACATTACGGATGCTGAACCAACAAAACTTTCACAGATTAAATCGCTGGCAGTTGCACACGATGAAGGTTTTATTTGTGTCACAACATTTGTTGACCCGAATGACTGGCAGGAAGATGTTACAGCTGATACAATTATTGAACGTACACTTCAACAGGTAAACAAAGGTAATATTCTTCTGATGCATGATGCCGGTGGTGACCGTAGCGCAACAATAAAAGCTTTACCAACTATTATTGATTCGTTACGTGCAAGAGGTTATGAATTTGTTTCTGTTTCTCATCTAATGGGAAAAACCCGTGATCAGGTAATGCCACCGGTTCAAAGCAAATTTAGTGTCACCGATAAATTAGACCTGATGTTCTTTACACTTACCTTCATTTGGGAACACTTCCTCGATGGATTTTTTATTGTTGCAATTTTCCTGATTATTTCGCGATTACTTTCAATAGCTATTTTGGCTATTGTTCAACGTTATAAAGAGAAAAGGGATGCCAATAATGTAGCAGTTGACTATCAACCAAAAGTAAGTATCATTGTTCCTGCATTCAACGAAGAAGTAAATGCTGTTCGTACTGTTGATTATCTTTTGAAATCTACCTACCCGGATATTGAAGTTATTTTTGTCGACGATGGTTCGAAAGATAGTACTTTTGATATTGTAACTAAAGCTTTTGACGGAAACGAAAGAGTAAGAGTGATTACCAAACCTAACGGAGGAAAAGCAGCAGCTCTGAATTTCGGAATTGAAAAAGCAACCGGCGAAATACTTGTTTGTATTGATGCGGATACGATTTTGCCTTACGATGCAATTGCACGCATGATTCCATTCTTTGCTGAAGAAAAAGTAGGAGCTGTAGCCGGTAATGTTCGCGTAGGAAATACGGTTAACATGCTAACCAATTGGCAATCTATCGAATACACAACCAGTCAGAACTTTGATCGTCGGGCCTACGATGCTGTGAATGCCATTTTGGTTGTTCCGGGTGCTATTGGTGCTTTCCGTAAAACTGCAATGCAGGTTATTGACGGTTTTACCACCGATACGCTCGCCGAAGATTGCGACCTGACATTGCGAATGCTCCGGGCAGGATACATTATCCGCAGTTGTAACGAAGCACTGGCTCTCACCGAGGCTCCTGAAAATATTCAGAGTTTTCTGAAACAACGATCCCGTTGGACATTTGGAATGATGCAAAGCTTCTGGAAACACCGCGATTTGCTCTTTAGTTTTAAAAAGCCGAACATTGGTTTAATTGCTTTACCTAATTTATTGATATTCAATTTTATCATACCATTATTTTCACCATTGGTAGACATTCTGTTTATTTTAGGTTTGTTCTCACATGATGCCGATCAGTATATCTTTTTCTATCTGCTTTACTATTTTGTCGATTGCATTATTTCGTCGATGGCATACCATTTCGACAATCAGAAGTTTGATTTGAAAAAAGCCTTATATTTATTTGTTCAACGATTTATTTACCGTCAGTTACTTTTCTATGTTCTTTACAAAGCGTATAAAAAAGCATTAAAAGGGGAGTTGGTAAGTTGGGGAGTTCTGAAAAGAACAGGTAATGTAAAGGAATAAATACCAGGCACATAATCACCAAAGAAACAAAAAATAACGCAAAAAATTGGCAGTTGTCATATTTTTGCGTTATTTTTACGTCCGTTTAATTATTAATTAATACTTGTAATTATGGCAGTAACTATCCGCGAAGTAACATCAAAGAAAGAATTAAAGCAGTATATTTGGTTTGGCATCAATCTGTACAAAGATTGTGAGTTTGCCGCACCACCTTTGTTAATGGATGATTTGCTTAATCTGACAAAAGGTAAAAACCCTGCACTGGATTTTTGTGAAGCTACTTATTTTATGGCTTTCAAAGACAATAAAATTGTTGGACGCATTGCCTGTATTATCAATCCGGTTTCCAACGAAACCTGGAACGAAAAACATGCACGTTTTGGCTGGTGCGATTTTATTGACGATACTGAAGTGTCAACTGCACTTTTCGACACAGCAATAGCATGGGCAAAAGAACATGGCATGACTGCCATTCACGGACCCCTTGGATTCACCGATTTCGACCGCGAAGGAATGCTCATCGAAGGTTATGATCAGATTGGCACAATGGCTACCAATTATAATTACCCTTATTATGTAAAACACATTGAAGATTACGGTTTTGAAAAGGACATTGACTGGAAAGAATACAAAATTACAGTTCCTGAAGTTTTCCCTGAAAAATACTTCCGGATTGCTGATATTGTGAAACAAAAATATAACCTGAAATCGGTTAAATGTAAATCGCGCAAAGAGATCGTAGAAAAATACTCGCTGAAAATCTTTGATTTACTCAATTTGTGTTATTCTCACTTATATGGTTTCACCAAATTGAATCAGAAACAGGTTGACTTTTATATAAAGCTGTATTTTAGCTTTTTCCGTATCGATACGATTTCTATTGTTGTTGACGAAAAAGATGACGTTGTTGCACTCGGCATTGCCATGCCAAGTTTTACAAAAGCTCAACAGAAAGCAAAAGGAAGCTTGTTCCCATTCGGTTGGTATCACATGCTTCATGCGTTGAACAAAAACGATGTGGTTGATTTATACCTTATGGCTGTTCATCCTGATTATCAAAATAAAGGTGTAAATTCAGTTATGTTTGCGGATATAATGCCGGCGAGTGCTAAAAATGGTTATAAATTTGCAGAAAGTAATCCGGAGTTGGAAACAAACCTGAAAATGTCATCTCAATGGGGAAGTTTTGAGCATGTAAACAACAAGAAAAGAAGGGCTTATATCAAACATTTTTAAATGAGTAATTTCAGATTGAGCAGTACTAAAACTACTGCTCAAATTTTTTAAGCCTGTATATTGGCAATATATTTGTAAGTAATATTTTGAGAATTTAATCTTAATCCCCTCAATACTTTTAAATTTGAATAAATGACCCGCAAATTCGATTTCTTGGTTATTGGCAGTGGCATTGCAGGAATTAGCTTTGCCCTGAAAGCAGCAAAATATGGCAAAGTGGCTTTGCTTAGTAAAACTGTCCTCGAAGAATCAAACACTTCGTATGCTCAGGGAGGCATTGCTTCAGTCATGTACGATCCCGACAATTTTGAAAAACACATTGAGGATACCCTTATAGCCGGTGACGGTCATTGTGATGTGGCAGCAGTTAAGAAAGTTGTTTACGAAGCTCCAACGCAAATCAACGAACTTCTTAATTGGGGTGTCGATTTTGATAAAGATGAAAATGGGCAGTTTAATCTACATCGTGAAGGAGGTCATTCCGAAAACCGGATTTTGCATCATAAGGATAATACCGGATTTGAAATTCAGCAAAGTTTGGTTCGTCAGGTAAAATCTCATCCCGAAATTGAAGTATTCGAAAATTATTTTGCAATTGAAATTCTAACTCAACACCATTTAGGCGAAGTAGTTACACATCACTCTCCTGATATTGAGTGTTACGGCGCTTATGTTCTGAATCAGCAAAGCAATAATATTCATACTTTTTTGGCCAAAGTAACTTTACTCGCCACAGGTGGAATCGGAACAGTTTATTCCACAACAACCAATCCGGGAATAGCAACCGGTGATGGAATTGCTATGGTTCACCGTGCCCGTGGCATTATTAAAGATATGGAGTTTGTACAGTTTCATCCTACCGGACTTTATCATCCGGGCGAACGACCTACTTACCTTATTTCAGAAGCTATACGTGGTTATGGAGCTGTTTTACGAACAAAAGATGGCAAAGAGTTCATGCAGAAATACGACGAACGTGGTTCGCTCGCTTCACGAGATATCGTAGCCCGTGCCATTGATAATGAAATGAAACTTCATGGTCATGATTATGTCTATCTGGATGTTACTCACAAAAATCCAAAAGAAACCAAGGAACATTTCCCAAATATCTACAAAAAATGTCTCCAGTTGGACATCGACATCACGAAGGATTATATTCCGGTTTCACCCATTCAACATTATCTCTGCGGTGGAGTGGCTGTAGACCTAAACGGTAAAACATCGATAAGACGTTTGTATGCAGCCGGTGAATGTTCCTGCACCGGACTTCATGGCGCCAACCGACTGGCATCCAACTCATTGATAGAAGCCATTGTTTATGCCGATGCTACAGTTAAAGATGCTGTGTCTCAGCTTCATAATATACAATTCAACGAGTTTGTTCCTGATTGGAATGACGAAGGAACCCGTCTACCGGAAGAAATGGTATTAATAACCCAAAGTTTTCGGGAAGTGGAGCAAATCATGAGTACTTACGTGGGTATTGTACGCTCAAATCTGAGGCTTCAACGTGCCATGAGCAGATTAGAAATTCTGTATCGGGAAACTGAAGATTTGTTTGAAAAATCTGTTGTTTCGCGTGAGATTTGCGAACTTCGAAACGTTATAAGTGTGGCATACCTGATTATCAAACATGCGCTACGGCGAAAAGAAAGTCGTGGACTGCATTACACAGTCGACTACCCGAAACGTATGCGAAACGAACTCTGAGTTTCATTTAGTTGTTAAACAATTCAACTAAAAAAAAGATATTGCAAACTCATCGAAAAAAGTATTAGAATTCGGAAGAAATGAAGTAATTTTGAAGTTAGGAAAATCATCTCAATGAAAACAGCAAAACCTTTGATTATTAAACATCTGAAGCTTGCACTCATTCTGTTCTTTACAGGATTTGGTGTAATAAGCTCTTATGGTCAATCATCAAAAGCCGACAATCATTCAGGACAGGCAGTGGTAATTCGGATAGATGGTAGTCAAAGCGGTTGGTCAAGAGGTGATAATGATCCCGGACAAGGCACAAACTCAACAATTACTGCCAACGAAAATGTTTCATTCATCGGAACTTCAGAAGGAATTTATGTAACAATTACCAGCGGAATCAATAAAATAAAACTGTTTGCATTGACTGGTCAGATGCTGTTTAACGGTGAGTTAACTCAAGGTAGGTTTCTTATCCGAACCGGAACCGGAATCTATTTTCTGAAAGTAAACAACAAACCCTATAAAGTTATTTGTAAGTAATTATATTTCAATACATTAATTTATGATTAAACATATTGTATTCTTTTGTCTGGCCGAAGAGGCTGAAGGTAAATCGAAAGCTGAAAATGCAGTATTCATTAAAACAGAACTAGAAAACCTCAAAAATCTGATTCCTCAGATTGTAAGTATTGAAGTTGGTATCAATGTGCCAAATGCCCCCAAAACAGATTTTGATATTGCACTATATTCCGAGTTCAATAGTTTTGAAGAACTTGATGCTTATCAGGAACATCCAGAACACAAACGAGTAGCTTCCTTTATTACAAAAATCAGGACAGCACGAGCTGCTGTGGATTATATTGTTTAATTATTTAGGTTAATTCTAAATTGCATAGATTATTGATACATATAACCTCCTGATTAACATTGTTTTTCTGTTTATAACAGGTAGAATATTTTGATTAAATTAAAATATTTTCGACCTGTTTCTTTTTTAATTAAAAATATCTTTTTATATTTACAGCAACAAATAAAACCAATTTATTAACCTTTAAATTTTTATTATTATGTCTGTAAACAAAGTAATTCTGGTAGGAAATGTGGGGAAAGACCCCGAAGTACGTTATCTGGAAAAAAACGTGGCAGTTGCGAATTTCACCTTGGCAACAACTGAACGTGGTTACACAACACAAAGCGGAATTCAGGTTCCTGATAGAACTGAGTGGCACAACATTGTTGCTTGGAGAGGTTTGGCCGAAGTGGCTGAGAAATATATCAAGAAAGGGACTCAAATCTATGTGGAAGGTAAGCTTCAGACCCGCCAATGGGAAAAGGAGGGTGTTAAACGTTATACTACTGAAATTTACGCAGATACGATTCAGTTATTAGGTAAGAAACCTGACTCTACAGAATCTACCGGTGCAGTTGCAGCTCCTCCAGCCGATGCATTACAAGCTCCACCACCTGCCGAAGACGATCTTCCGTTTTGATTAAAAAAAAGACACATTTCTATTTTGAAATGTGTCTTTTTTCTCCTTTTGCTTGATTTATTTCTTCGAGAAATCTCCTGCGTAGATTAATATAAATTTGCCGGCATCGAAGTATTTTCTGATGGCAGCATTTACTTTAGTTATATCTAATGCTTTTACTTTAGCCTCATAATCAGCATATTCCTTTATATTTTTACCTTCTTCAAGATAATCACGTAATTGATAAGCCAGAAATGAATCCATGCTCAGATTAGTTTTTCGTCCCTGTAACCACGCTTTCAATGAATTATCAAATTCTTCTTTGCTGAATCCTTTGGCAACTGCTTTATTGATTTCTTCCATCAAGGCATTATTCATTTTTTCTTTGAAAAGCGGATTGAAAAAAGCATAAACCCCCCAGCTTCCGGTTGGATCTATGTGATTTCCGGAAACATAAGAGCCTGCTCCGTAACTCATTCCTTCTGCCTCGCGCAATCGCTGCGGAATACGTGATGAAAGGAAAGCACCACCACCCAAAAGTTCATTAGCCATATCAATAGCCGGATAATCAGGATGATTATCTCCAATATTCAAATTCAGATTGCCCATTACAGCAGCATTAGTCTTATCGTTTATCTGAATGGTTTGAACCTGCGATTTAACATCGAAGTACTGAGTAGATATTCGCTTGTAAGCCACTTGTGGATTCCATTTGTCAAATGTTTTAGACATAAATTCTTTAGCAATCGGTTTATCAATTCCACCTATCAGCACAGAATATGAAGCATTTCCGCCATAGAATTTAGTGTAATAAGAAATAATGTCATCCAGTTTCACGGTATTCAGTTCAACCAATGTTTCTGCTGTTGTTGCTGAATAATAAGGATGTGACTTGGGGTATTTTGCAGTCAAACTAGTTAGTTTCTCGCTGGCTACCATTTGTGGGTCACTTAGACTTGATTCCAATTCCGATTTCATTTCCAGCTTCAGTTTTTCAAACTCATCAGCATTGAAAGATGGATTTCGAACCATATCCTTCAACAAATCAAGTGCTTGTGAGAAATTGGGTTTATCTGAATTAAACCGGATATAAAGCCCGTCAACATTACCTGAAAAATCGATATTCGTTTTCAATTTATCCAATAAGTCATTAATCTGCTGTTTCTTTTTGGTTTTAGTGCCTGTTTTCAGCATTTTGGCAGTCAGATTGGCAATTAATGATTTAGCACCTAATGTTTGTAAATCACCCATTCTCAGCAGGAATCGTCCTTCAATTTTATCACCTTTTGTAGGTTTTTCCAGTAACACATATTTACCGCCAGTTGCTAGTTTTCCTTCTTCCGACATTTTCAAGATGTTTTCAACGGTTGCATCAAAGTTTACTGTTTTCGAATCGCTGATTTTGCCCTTGTAATCCTTTACAAGTGCTGATATGTTTGCAGGTTCTGACACACTAGTCCGTTTGGAATTATTATCCGGTATAAATTTTCCCCAGGTTCGGTTGGTTGTCAGGTAATATCTTTTTGCAGCATTCTGAATATCGATCAACGTCAGTTTTTCAATATAATCTCTGTGTTTAAAGAATAAACGCCAGTCGCCACCACCAATAAACTCAGTCAAAGCAATGGAAAAATTAACTGTATTATTATAGGTATTTTCAGTATTTTTAAGTAATTCATTTTTAGCTCTGGTTACATCATCCTCGGTAAAAGTCATAGTCGATACCTTATTCATTGTTTCAAGAAATGCATTTTGAGCAGCATTTATGTCCTTATCCTTTGAAATTTCGCAGGCATAATAACTAAATCCCGGATCTTTCAAAATTTCTGTATAACCATAAATTGAACTTGCCAATTTACTATCAACTAGTGCTTTGTATAAAATACCTGAAGGATTATTTGTCAAAATAGAAATTAAAGCTTCATTGGCTACGTACTCACTGTCCGACAAACAAGGCGTGTGATAAGCCATAGCCACATATTGCAAGTCACCATTACGTCTTAACTCTACGAAGCGTTCACCATCCTGAGCCGGCTCAACTGTGTAGGTCTGTTCTATGGCTAATGACGGTTTTGGAATTGTCGAAAAATTCTTTTCAATCCACTCAAGAGTTTGTTTCTCATCAAATTTTCCTGCAACAATTAAAATTGCATTATTGGGTTGATAATATTTCTGGTAGAATTTCTTCAATTTATCGGCAGGAACTCTTTCAATATCTTCTTTACTTCCAATTGTCGATTTTCCGTAATTGTGCCATAGATAGGCAGTTGACAAAATACGTTGACTCAAAATAGAAGACGGATTGTTTTCTCCAATTTCAAACTCGTTACGAACCACTGAAAACTCTTTGTCCAGATCCGATTGTAAGATAGTGGCTGTAACCATACGATCAGCTTCCATCTCCAAAGCCCATTTCAGGTTTTCGTCCGAAGCTGGAAGTACTTCGTAATAATTTGTCCTGTCGTACCAGGTAGTTCCGTTAGCATAAGCACCTTTATCGGCAATTGTTTTCTTTATGTCCGTAAACTTTGATGAACGCTTAAACATCATGTGCTCAAGCAAATGCGCCATTCCGGTTTCTCCATAGCCTTCGAAACGCGATCCAACTCCGTAAACAATATTCACCACTACATTCGATTGCGACTGATCTGGAATCAAAAGGATTTTCAATCCATTGTTGGTCAGATTGTACGATTTTACGCCCTCAACAGTTGTTTCAGCAGTAATCTGAGCAAAAGTCCAGTTCGCAATCAATAATACGAAACTCAATAAAATTAGTTTTTTCATTTTTTTGAATGTTTTGAGATTTGACTTTAAAATATCAGTTATTATTCACTTTTTAATTTAAAAAATGGTTTTGCAAAAATAGTTTATTCAATAAGAAATGATACTTTTGTTAATATAAATTAGTAATTATGTTCAAAAAATGAATTTTATTACTTAAATAAATTTTGGAATGATAACCAAACCGTTTGTCTGAAAGTTCAGAAAACCATACCTTTGCAATTCATTTTTAAATTTTGATTTAATGACTTCTAAATACGAACAACTAACCCTGGCAACTTGTGAAATAGCTCGAAAAGCAGGGAAATTCATGGCTAACGAGCGTAAAAACTTCAACGATAGTATGGTTGAAAGTAAAGGGATGCATGATTTGGTGAGTTATGTAGATAAGGCTTCGGAAAAACTAATTATTGAAGATCTTCAAAAACTACTGCCGGAGTCTGGATTCATTGCTGAAGAAGGTACAACTGATATTCATGGGGAACGTTTCAACTGGGTTATTGACCCATTGGATGGTACAACTAATTTTGTTCAGGGTGTACCGGTTTATGCCGTTAGCATTGGTTTGCTCGACAGTGATGAACTGGTGTTGGGTGTGGTGTATGAAGTCGGCAGGGATGAATGTTTCTACGCTTGGAAAGATGGGGGTGCTTATCTGAATGGACATTCAATTCGGGTTTCAAAACGAAGTGATATTCATGATTCACTTCTTGCAACCGGTTTTCCGTATTCTGACTTTAGTCGCATGGACGAATACATGGAATTTCTGAAATGGACCATGAAAAATGCACGTGGAGTTCGTCGGTTGGGTTCTGCTGCCACTGATCTTGCTTACGTGGCCTGCGGACGCTTTGATGCTTTTTGGGAATACGATCTGAAGCCTTGGGATGTAGCTGCCGGAATAGTGATTATTAAAGAAGCAGGAGGAATTATAACTGATTATTCAGGTGGAAATAATTTTCTTTTTGGGAAAGAAATTGTTGCAACAAACGGATTGATTGATGAGCTTATTTTGGAGAAAATTTCTGATTTCAATTCCGATCAGCGGCTCTAAGCCGCTTGTCGGATTGAAGATAAAGCGATAAAACAGATGCATTTCAAAGAAGATTGTACCTATCATATTTATAACAGAAGCAATGAACTCATTTTTTACAATCGGGAAAACTATCTGTTCTTTCTCCGAAAAATAAGAAATCATATTCCAGCATATGCGGACATTATTGCTTATTGCCTGATGCCAAATCATTTTCATTTAATTCTGAAGGTTAATGGAGTTGGAGTTCAATTTTCCGAAAAGAAAAAGCGTGAAGACATGCAACTTATATCGCAAGTTTTAGGAACGATTTTAAGTTCATATACCCAAGCTCTGAATAAACAAATAGGAAGAAAGGGAAATCTTTTCGCTCATAAAACGAAATCAAAAATTTTGAATGACTCCAAAGGTGATTACGCTTTAAATTGCTTCATGTATGTACATCAAAATCCTTTAATGGCGAAACTTGTTGATAAAATTGAAGATTGGGAATTTTCATCTTACCCCGATTATATTGGTCAACGAAATGGGACTTTAGTCAATAAACAATTAGGTTTGGATATGTTTCATCTTAACCCAAAGGAATTATACGAAATTACTAATTTTCAGATTCAGGATAAGTTGGAGGAAAATTACATTTAAACCATGCGTCAAGCGGACTAAAGCCGCTGGACGCTAAACACAGAACGAAATATGATAATCAACGAAAGAGATACACGAACCGAACGATTGTTTCAGGTAGCTAACGATATGATGACGGCTGCACGAACTGCACCAAAAGGGAAAGGCTTTGATATAATTGAAGTTGCTTTACTGACAACTGAAACTATTCAACAACTTTCGGAGGCAATGCAGGTTTATAGCGAAAAAACAGGATTGAAATTTGTGTTGCGCGATTCAGCTAATATCTTACATGCTGAAGCCATCGTATTGATTGGCACTAAACAACAAATTCATAACCTGAATTGTGGGTATTGTGGTTTTGAATCGTGTGCTGAAAAGTTGAAATTTCCGGAAGTTCCCTGCTCAATAAACTCAGTAGATGTGGGCATTGCAATCGGTTCAGCTTGTGCTGTAGCTGCTGACAGAAGAGTTGACAGCCGGGTAATGTTTTCGGTAGGTCGTGTAGCTCAGGAAATGGGATTGATGCCCGGTTGCAGTAATATTTACGGTATTCCTATTAGCTGTTCTTCCAAAAGTCCATTTTTTGACAGAGTTTCACAAACTCCTGCAAAATAGGTTATTCCTGATTCAACTCGTTTTTACACTGAACAAAATCGGCAATCAATGAAGGATTTGATTCAAACACATTGCCCACTACCACCATATCTGCACCTGCATTATAGGCCGTTTTCAACTGTTCGACTGTTTTGATTCCACCACCAACAATAAGTGGAATTGATAAGCCTGAATTGACAGTCTCAATCATTTCGGAACTGACAGGGTGGTTAGCACCACTACCAGCTTCTAAATAAATCAGTTTCATGCCTAATAATTCAGCAGCTACTGATGTTGACAAAGCTATTTCATTTTTATCGTGTGGTATGGGGCGGGAGTTGCTGATATATTCAACTGAACTTGGTTTTCCTCCATCGATCAATAAATAGCCTGTTGGAATCACTTCAATTTCTGATTTTTTTATGGCAATTGCCGATGTAATATGCTGACCGATAAGAAATTCTGCATTGCGTCCGGAGAAAAGTGATAAATACAAAAGCGCATCGGCATGTGTGCTGAATTGAGATGCATTTCCGGGAAACAGAACCACTCTTGCTTTGGTTTCTTCTTTTAAAAGTTCTATTAATGAGTCGGTTGATGAAAGTATATGACTTCCGCCCACAAAAATAAAATCAGGTACATTCGATTTTAGAGCAGCAATGGTACTTGCCAGCAAACTTCCGCGACACTGATCGGGATCGAGCAAAACTGCAAGTAATTTACGGTTCTCCTTTTTGTTCTCAAGTATGTGATTGTAAATATTTTTCATCTCTTTTCTTACTTTTCGGCTATGCAATAGACCAGTGTATATACTTCGTTTTGAATGTATTGTAATTTATAATAATCTTTTGTTGGAATATGTTGTGCTTCAATTGTCCCTTCTGATTTTACTTCAAATGGGAAAATATGCAAATGATTTGCAAAGTCAACGGCATCTATTCCAATAATTTTATACAAAGCTTCTTTTCCCGACCAGGCTAACAACAACTGTTTCACATTCTTACCACCCGAAAGTTCTTTTTGCTCTGTTTCATTCAGAAAACGCTGATAGATTTTGGAAATTTTATCTGTAGGTTTTTCAATATCAATTCCCACTTTTTTAGTGTTGTGAGCCATCACTGCAATCCAACTGCCGCTGTGTGAAACACTTATATGATAACTTTTATCCGAAAGTTCAGGTTTGCCGTCGGTAGTATAGATAATTTTTTTTTCTTCTCCTAACAGATTTTTCAATGCCAACCGAACTCCCAAATACTCCAGTCTGCGTTTGTCAGATGTTAGATTAGCGTATTCTGAAAGTTCAATATTGCTAAGTTTTCCAAACAATTCATCAACTGAATTACAAATTTCGAAAACAAGTAATCGTCCACCGTTATTCTCAATAATATGCCCTGATTCGCTCATTTTTTCCACTCAAAACTTTCCATCAAATGCATGATATCTTCTCTGATATAGTCTGACATAGGTGCAATTGAATCCTTGTTTGGCACATTATTAAAATAAAGTGCTCCCCGAAAAAAATGTTTCACACTATCGGTGAGGATAAACTGCGCATTAGAAGCAGTATTTCCTCTTAAATCATATAAAATTCCATGAACATTTTTCTCTTTATGATCGTACACTTTTTCGCCAATTCCGTCCGCTTTTACACTGTGCTTATAGACAATTTTGCGAGTATCTTCCACTAAATCAATTAGATTGCCTTTCACGGGTTTATAACTGCAATAGATTCCGGCATTCAGTTTGGGATAATACAGGTCGACCCAGTAATTTTCACCTTTCACTTCACGGCTAACCAAAACTGCATTTTTCGACAGCTCGAACTTGTACGGCAAATTCAGGGTATCAATTATTCGGTAAGTATGTTGCGGTAGGCTTACTCTGAAATAACCGTAAGGCCGTGGAACAGGAGTTTTACCACAGGCAAACAGTAATAGTGCTAAAAAGCAGATAATAAGCGCATTATTTTGTTTTGTACAATTCATTTTCCGTCTAATTTTCTTCTGATTTGTTGAAATTGTCTTTAATATATAATTTCACCTTTTTAATTCTGCGTTTATCAACATCAATAATCTCAAACACATACCTTCCGTAATCAATTCTTTCATTTTTTGTAGGAATTTCACCTTTCAGTTCAAGAATCAAACCCGCCAGAGTTTCAACATCATCCGTAATTTTCAGGAAGTCTTCTTCATCAATTTCTGATATTTTGAAAAAATCGTTGAGTAAAATTTTTGCTTCAAAAATAAAGGTATGGCTATCAATTTTAGCAAACAACTGCTGTTCATCATCATATTCGTCGCTAATATCGCCTACAATTTCTTCCAGAATATCTTCAAGCGTAATTAGTCCTGAAATTCCGCCGTACTCATCCACAACCATTGCCAAATGTACCCTGTTTTCCTGAAATTCAATAAGCAAATCATCAATCATTTTTGTTTCAGGTACATAATAAGCCTGACGGATAAGGCTTTGCCAGCGGAAATTAGCAGGTTTATCCAAATGCGGCAGAAGATCCTTGATATAAAGTAGTCCTTTGATGTTATCACGCGTACCTGTAAAAACAGGAATCCGCGAATATCCCGATTGTATGATGATGTCCATCAACTGTTTGTAATTCGATTTTATATCAGCCACCACCATATCAACCCGTGAGGTCATGATTTCAACTACCTGAATATTGCCAAATTTAATAATTCCTTCCAGTATTTCCTTATCTTCATCCTTGCTGTTTGAAGTCAGTTCCAATGCCTGTGAAAGTTCATCCATCGAAATATTGGATTTGCTGTGTCGTGCAAGCCGGTTATTGACAATTGAAGTAGAATTGACTAACAAACTGACAAACCAACCAAACATTTTTTCCATAGTCGACAATACAAGAACTGTCTGATAAACAGTTTTCAATGCAAATTGAGTGGCATAAACTTTTGGAATAATCTCGGCAAAAAGCAGAATTGCAAAAGTGATGATAATGGTTTGAAAAATAAAACCTAAAATAGGAGCACTATCGAAATTAAAAATAGATGTGGTGAAATAGGTAATAAGCATAATCACAGCTACATTCAGAAAATTACTGCCAATAAGAATGGTTGCCAATAGCCGCTGAGGTGATTTAAGCAATCGCAGAATTTTTTTGTCGGCTTTTTGTTCGTTTTCTTCCAGCTTATCAAGGGTTTTCGGGTCAAGTGAGAAAAAAGCAACTTCGGATGCTGAAATCAATGCCGAAAAACATAATAGTAATAGGGTTAAAACCAAAGAAATAACTGCCGATGAAGTTATCGGATGTATGGTTATTCCGCCAATGGTGGTATAAATAATTTCTTTTTCCAACTTTGCAATTGTTTAAACGGAAAATCCCGTTTTGAGTAGCTACAAAAGTAATTATTTTTTTCGACATGAAACATGCTGAATTTTTGCAATGGCAGAAAGCTGATTAATGAACAAAAAGATGTTTTTGATCGAACCTGAGGTTGTGAAAATAGGTTGTAATATCAAACAACCATAATGAAATTTATATTCACTTAATTCATTAAAATAAAATTTCTATAAAGTATCATCAAATTATTTAAAAAGTTCTATCTTTACAACGTGTTCAGTACAAAATCTTTACTGAATAAATACATCTCAACTTTAGTCTGTAAATCAATTAATTAGTGTAATTATGGAAGATAAATTAGTAACTCTGGCCATTCGCACTTTTCAGCGTGCACAAATGATTAAAACCGTTTTAGATGAAAATGGTATTGAAACTGTCATTCATAATCTGAACCTCGAACAACCCGAACTGGCTGTCGGAGTTAGAGTACGTATTAAAGAAAGTGATTTACCACGAGCCCTGAAAATTGTTGAAGAGATGGAAAGTGCCTGGGAAAATGAACCCGTTACAGGAAGTAAATTAACACAACAGGTTCTGATACCGATTGATTTAACCGATCAGGTTTCCAAAGTAACGGATTTCGGCTTTTATTTTGCCGATTTGTTAGCTGCTGAAGTGGTTTTTTTATATGTTTATTTTAGTCCGGCATTCACCATTTCATCCAATAACGATTTAAGCACTTACAGCATTAGCGACAGTGAATTGTTGAAGAGAATTATCAGTTCGGCTAACGCTGAGATTGAAATAATGACCCGACAGATTCATGAGCGCATTGCCAAGGGCGAACTTCCCAATATTCCATTTAGTTTTGAAATGAAAGAAGGAGTTCCTGAGGATCAGATACTTGATTACTGCAAGAAAAACAATCCAGCTTTAGTGGTTATGGGAACACATGGAAAAAAACTTACCAACGAACTGATTGGGAGTGTTACTGCAGAAGTGATGGAATCATGCATCTCCCCTGTTTTTGCAGTTCCGGTACTTATGACTATGCAATCGCCTGAGGAAATCAAACGCATTGCTTTCCTGACAAACTTCGACCAGAAAGATCTAATTGCCATTGACCGCGCAATTTCGCTTTTTGGATCGGATAAAGTTGAATTCTATTTTGTTCATGCTTCAGAAAAGAAAGAAGCCTGGGACGAAGTAATGTTATCGGGTATAAAATCCTATTTTGCAAATCATTATCCTCAACTAGTTACTAATTATGCTTTACTGAATGCTCACGATACTCCGGAACTTTTGAATACCTTTATGGTTGATAACCAGATTAATGTACTGGCGTTCAACACACGTCGAAGAAATCTTTTTGTACGACTTTTCAACCCGAGCCTGGCTTATAAGATGGTTCTTCATTCTGACACTCCTTTATTTGTAACACACGTATAAACTACATTAATCAGAGATTTATCGGAATCCGGATGAAGAAATTAATTCTTTTAGTTGTTCCTCTGCTCATTATTTCAATCAATAACTCTCAAGCAGAGCAACTGACTAATATCCTTAAAAGCCATATTATTGAAATTTCGCTGAATCCTTTTTTGAGAACAGAAGATATGCAACATCTTGCCACTATAATCTCAAACAAAGGAAATACCACCGATTTAAGTTTACGTGAACTTTATTTGAATACTTATCATCAAAATGCCGAACTGGAAAAGATTATTAAGTTACAAAATTCAGAGGGATTATTCACTGATATTAATTACAACGACCCGGCATTAAGCAGCTGGGATCCGCTGAATCATATTTCCCGCTTGTTGTATGTTAGTCGCAGCTATATTCAACCCAAATCAAAATATTTTCAAAACAAGGATATTTCCGAATTTCTTCATCGTGGGCTGAATGCCTGGTATAGTCAAAAACCCGTTTGTCGAAACTGGTGGTACAATCAGATTGGCGTACCCAAAACACTGGGTTTAGTTGTGATTTTATTAGAAAATGAACTTTCAAGCACAGAAAAATCCGAAGCTGTAACTGTTCTGAATAATTCAGGATTCCGAATGACGGGTCAAAATAAAGTGTGGCTTGCCGGAAATGTTTTATTAAAAGCAATTTTGCTGCATGATGACGATTTGGCAAAAACAGCCCGTGATACCATTGCTTCTGAAATTTATCAGACAACCCAAGAAGGTATTCAGCCGGATTTCAGCTTTCATCAACATGGTCCGCAGCAACAGTTTGGTAACTATGGATTAGCTTACATCAATAGTTTATCGTATTATGCCAATGTGTTTGTGGGTACATCGCTACGGTTTTCAGACTCTCAATTAAGTATTCTGCGAAATTACGCATTGGATGGTGAAAACTGGATTGCCTGGCGTGGTAACATGGATGTAAGTGCCTGTAACCGACAACTTTTCAAACAGTCACAGGTTGGCAAAGTTTTGAGTTTGTGCGTGGCTCTGAATCAGTTACAGCAAGCTGATTCAATCAATAAAGGCAAATACGAAGATGTAATACTGCGAAACCTGAAACCGGGTAGGTTGCCGGAAATGACAGGCACAAAGCATTTCTGGCGTTCTGATTTATCGATTTTCCGAAGTGTAAATAGCTATATTTCAATTCGTTCATGTTCACCACGTGTAAAAGGAACCGAGTTCACAAACAACGAAAATAAAAAAGGTCATTTCATTTCTGATGGTTGTACAATCTTTATGCGGCGGGGGAATGAATACAACGATATTTTTCCCGTTTGGGATTGGAACAGGATTCCGGGAGTTACTGTACCAGTGGTTGATACCATTAGGTATAATCCGATAGATAGTTACCATAATCCAAATTCATTTGTGGGTGGACTAACTAACGGAAATTCAGGGATTTCAACTTTTCATTTGAGCCGAAATGGAATAAATGCCAAAAAATCATGGTTTTATATGAATGGAGTATTGGTTTGTTTGGGAATAGATATTCAGTCAAAATCGGGAAAAGACATTATTACTAGCGTAAATCAATGCTTGCAACACGGAAATTCAACCATTCAAACTGCTGATTTTAAATCTGTAGAATGTAATGACACCATGATTAGTTCAACAAATTTGAAATCTGTTTGGCACGATTCAATTGGTTATTATTTCCCTGAAAACTCTCCACTTTCACTATCAATAACAACTCAAACGGGTGACTGGCATCAGATTGCCGATCCATATTCTACTGAAAAAGTAAGTAAAGCCATCTTTAAGTTATGGATTAATCATGGTTTAAATGCAAAAAATGCTAATTCATACCAATACATGATTTTGCCTTCAGTCTCGAAAGCCGGTTTAAACGATTTCATTTTCAACCCGAAGTTGGAAATTATTCTGAATAATTCATCTGCTCAAGCAGTAAAGTCAACGGATAATTCTGAATTTCAGTTTGTTTTCTACAAACTAATTCGAGTACAGACTTTTGGATGGAATGACTATATCCGGTCTAAAACACCGGGGTTGATTCAGTTGGAAAAACAGGATGAGAATTTGATTGTCACAGTAGCTGACCCTACTCAACTTCAAAAGGGATTTAGTTTTTCCCTAAGTGGAAAGTACAATGGTGAGTTTACAGAATACAATTTGTTTACGAACGAAACAACGTTGAAAATCCCTTTACCACAAGGTGCTGAAGCTGGAAAATGTGTGACAATTGAATTGAAAAGATAACGTTACAATCCGCTTGCCAGAATATCTGCCAAATGAATTCCCTTTACGGCTGATTTGTGTTTGGCACAATAACCATTGATGTTCATCAGGCACGAAGCTTCGGTACTGACAACATATTCAGCTCCCGTTGCCAGTGCATTTTCCACTTTTTTCTCCGCCATTGCCGACGAGATAGCGTTATTTTTCACAGCAAAAGTTCCGCCAAACCCACAGCAGGTATCGCTTTCTTCCATCTCAATCAGTTCAAGTCCTTCCACCTGTGCCAGCAGTCGGCGTGGTTCGTCTTTGATGCCGTATTCACGTAGAGCAGAGCAGGAATCGTGAAACGTAACTTTATGTGGAAACTTCGCTCCGAGTTTTTCAACTTTCAACACATTCACCAGAAAATCAGAAAGTTCATAAATGTTCGGTTTCATTTGCGCATGGCGTGCCAGCAATTCGGGCTTTTCCTTGAGAAGTTTATGATAATGATGAATCACAAAGCTTGTACATGAACCCGATGGTGAAACAATGGGCATATCCGGTTGAAAATCAGTAAGAAACTTCTCTGCCAGACTGCCGGCTTCGTTCCAGTAACCACTGTTGAAAGCCGGTTGACCGCAACAGGTCTGATTGGGGTTATAATGCACCTTACAACCGGCTTTCTCAAGCACTTCTATCGTATTGAAGCCTGTTTCGGGATACAGTTGGTCAATATAGCAGGGAATAAATAGTTGAACATGAAAGCCCCCTAAATCCCCCTTGGGGGACTTAACATCTGTTGTTATACTGTTTTCAATCGTTTTCATTGTTCTTTTTTTAAAAATTCAGAGAATTAGTCTTTAAGTCCCCAAAGGGGGATTTAGGGGGGCTTTTAATACCAAAAATCAGCATACACGGGCAAATGATCCGAGAAACCTTCCTGGTATTTCATGCCCACAAAGGTACGAAAAGGTTGCTTACCAAGATAGGTTTTATCGTTTTCGAGCAAAAAATCTGCATCAAAGAAGTGTGCATCGGATTGTCGGGTATAAAATGAACCTGATTGATTGAGTAAACCACCCGAAACAATCATCTGATCCAATGCACCCCAATCACCGGAATGTTTATTTGATCCTTTGCCTTCGGTATGAAGTTTATAAACCAGGTTATATAAGTTCTTATCTGAAATGGAATCATTTAATGACTTGGCTTTCATCACTTCCAGCATACTTTTGTTTGTGGGGTAATCATTAAAATCGCCCATGATAACTATTTTTAGTCTTGGAGTGGCTGCAAACAGACTGTCCAATTTATGCCGTAGCACCGAAGCCACAAACATTCGCTTCTCTTCCGACTCCAGTTCACCCTCCAACCTGGACGGAAAATGGCACACAAACACATGCAAGGTATCGCCCGTGGGAATTATGCCTGAAGCAAACAAAATATCGCGGGTACGACTATGCAGAGCATTGGGAAAATGAATGGGAATGGCTTCATCATGAATGGGTTTAAACTCATGCGGTTGATAAAGTAACGCAACGTCAATGCCTCTCGGGTCGGGCGATTCGTGATGCAGAAACCTGTAGCGCAGGTTTTTCAATCCCGAATAATGTGTCAAATCAATCAGGCATTTGCGGCTTTCTACTTCGCACAAACCCACCAATTCCGGTGCATCCCAACCGCCAATGGCTGTAATTACACGGGCAATATTGGCTTGTTTCTTTTTGTATTTGGAAAAGGTCCAACCCCGCATGCCTGTAGGTGTAAATTCGGTATCGTTGGTCAATGAATCATGCACACAATCGAAGAAATTTTCAACATTATAGCTTACAATCTTGAAATTCTGTTTTTCCTTTTGTTGTGCAACAAGTTGAAAAATAAGTATCAAAAGTATCGGTAAAATAACTATTCTTTGCTTCATAACTAAACATATTCCAGTTTAAGTTGCAAATATAATCTTTTTAAAATATATAAATAGCAGCAGATCCTATAACATTGTGCATTAATCCGACAATTAATACCTTTTTATGCAAATAAGTTAACCCAGGAAATAAATCTACATCACAGCTATCCATACCACCAAGCTCCGACTAAAACAAATTGTTTTCTTATTTAATTATTAATTTGTATTAATTTATAGGCTTTAATTTTTCCAACACCAAATCTGATACTTTCCCTGCTTCTATGAAAAATGCTGTATTAAGTATAACAAAAAATGCTCCCCAATCACTTGGAGAGCATTTTTTCTACTAACTAAATACTAACAAAAATCTTATTTTATTGTTGCAAATCCCTGTTCCAGATCGGCTTTAATATCGGCTATATGCTCAATACCAACTGAGATACGGAGCAATCCGGGGAACACTCCTGCCGAGATTTTATCTTCGGGTGAAAGTTGTTCGTGGGTAGTTGCTGCGGGGTGAATAATCAACGATTTTGCATCACCTACGTTAGCTAAGTGGCTGATCAGTTTCAGACTGTCAATTAGTTTGTCAGCTTTTTCAGCATCACCTTTCAGTTTGAACGAAAGCACACCACCGAAACCACGTTTCAGGTATTTATTAGCCAATGTGTGGTATGGACTGCTTTTCAAACCGGGATAGTTTACATATTCCACAGCTGCATGTTTTTCCAACCAGGTAGCCAATTCCAATGCATTTGAAACGTGACGTTCAACACGCAATGAAAGAGTTTCTAAACCTTGTAATAAAAGGAATGAGTTGAACGGGCTGATAGCATTTCCCCAGTCGCGGAGACCTTCTACACGGGCACGAATGTTGAATGCAATGTTTCCAAATGGTCCATCAAAACCAAATACATCCCAGAATACCAGTCCGTGGTAGCTGTCCGATGGCTCAGTGAATGAAGGGAATTTGCCGTTGCCCCAGTTGAATTTTCCACTGTCGACAATCACACCACCCAGTGATGTTCCGTGACCGCCAATCCATTTGGTAGCCGATTCCACCACTATAGTTGCACCGTGTTCAATAGGACGGAAGATAGCTCCACCTGCACCGAAGGTATTATCCACAATTAATGGAATACCGTGTTTGTCGGCAACAGCTGCAATGGCTTCGAAATCAGGTATATTCAAATCAGGATTACCGATTGTTTCCAAATAAAGTGCTTTGGTATTTTCGTCAATCAACGCTTCAAAAGTTTCTGGTTTGTCGTTGGCAGTGAATTTTACTTCTACACCCAAACGTTTAAACTGATTTTTGAACTGGTTATAAGTTCCACCATACAAGTGTGATGTAGAAACGAAGTTGTCGCCTGCCTGAACGATATTGTTGATAGCCAGGAACTGAGCCGACTGACCTGATGAAGTTGCCAAAGCAGTTACACCACCTTCGAGGGCAGCAATACGTTTTTCAAATACATCGGTAGTAGGGTTCATCAGTCGGGTGTAGATGTTACCGAATTTACGAAGGGCGAACAAGTCAGCACCATCGGCTGCATCGTCGAAAACGTATGAACTTGTTTGGTAAATCGGCACTGCACGTGCTTTGGTTGTTCCGTCAACTACCTGTCCGGCATGTACTTGTAATGTTTCAAATTTTAAT
>CAIKVR010000022.1 GCA_903830915.1 uncultured Bacteroidales bacterium | reverse complement strand
TAAATTTAAAAAATAATTTATATCTTTGCGTTTCAGAATTCATAAAACCTAATAGTTGTTATTATTAACATAATATTGAATGCTTTATCAACAGTTAAATCACTAAAATATTTACATTTATCCCAAAATATAATTACTAACTAACATTATGCAAGAAATTAAATTCTACAGTGGAGAAAACATTCCGTTGGAACTTCACAAAGTACGTATCGTACAAAAATTAAACTTAGTACCAATCGAACGCAGATTGGAAGCACTTTACGAAGGTGGTTTTAACACCTTCCGTCTTAGTACAAAAGATGTTTTTCTCGACATGCTTACTGACTCCGGAACCAATGCCATGAGTGATAATCAGTTAGCTGCAATGATGCAGGGCGATGATGCTTATGCAGGTTCTCAAAGTTATTATCGTCTTGAAAAAGCAGTGCAAGATGTTCTTGGCAAAAAATACCTGTTGCCTGTGCATCAGGGACGTGCTGCCGAAAATATAATTGCATTGGCTTACGTAAAAAAAGGTAGTCTGGTACCTATGAATTACCACTTTACTACCGCTATGGCTCACATTACCGATAAAGGTGGACAAATTGTGGAATTGCTTTACGATGAAGCCTATGTGATTAATTCCGATCATCCGTTTAAAGGAAACATGAACATTGAAAAACTGGAAGAAGTTATCAAACGTCATGGTGCATCCAACATACCTTTCATTCGTATGGAAGCATCGACCAACCTCATTGGCGGACAACCATTCTCTGTTCAGAATTTACGTGATGTACGTTCTTTGGCTGACAAATATGGAATTCGTATCGTTCTCGACTGTAGTTTGTTAGGCGAAAATGCTTACCTTGTATTGCTTCGTGAAGAAGAGTTCAAAGGCTCTGATATGAAAACTGTTATCCATGCCATGACTTCGTTGGCAGATTTGTGTTATTTCTCTGCCCGCAAGATAAGTTCTTCCCGTGGTGGTGGCATGTGTACCGACCGTCCTGAAATTATCAAAGAATTGGAGGCACTTGTTCCACTTTACGAAGGTTTTACAACTTATGGAGGTATTTCTATTCGCGAAATTGAAGCAATGGCAGTTGGTTTATACGAAACACTCGATGAAACGATGATTTGCCAAAGTCCCAATTTCATTAAATATCTGGTTGATTCATTGGACGCAAAGGGTGTTCCAATGATTAAACCTGCCGGTGTTTTGGGTGCTCACGTAGATGCAATGCAGGTTTGCTCGCACATTCCTCAAACAGAATATCCTGCCGGAGCATTGGCAGCAGCATTATTTTTAATTTCTGGTATTCGTGGTATGGAGCGTGGCTCAATTTCTAACCAACGTGATGAAGAAGGAAACGAAACGTACGCCGATATGGAATTACTTCGTCTGGCGGTACCACGTCGTGTATTCACATTATCACAAATAAAATATGTGGAAGACCGTATGAATTGGCTGTATGACAACCGTCAACTGATTGGTGGATTGAAATTTGTTTATGAACCACCGGTATTACGTTTCTTTATGGGCGGTTTGGAACCAACCAGCGATTGGCCACAGAAACTAATGGCAAAATTCAAAGCTGATTTTGGCAATAGCCTGTAAATATTAAAGTTCAAGTTTAAAATATCCTAATACTCAAAGACCGTTGCAAACTTATGCAACGGTCTTTTGTTCAATAATAAAATTGCTCAGAAATGTTCAAGGGAATCAAAACAATATTTTTTCTTTTTTTTCTGAACCTAATACAATCATCATTTGCTCAATCCGGAATTTTATTCTCTGAAACCGGACTGAAAACAGCTTTAGAATTGGGGAAATCAGAAAATAAGCCAATTATGCTTTGGTGTTATGCAACTTGGTGTCCACATTGTAAATATATGAAGACTGAAGTTTTTCCAAATCTCAGAGTAGCTGATTTTTTCAATAGAAATTTTGTCACAGTGGCTCAGGATATGGAAAAAGGTGAAGGTATTGAATTAAATAATGAATTGAAAATCAGTTCATTTCCCACCTTTATTTTTTACAGTACCAACGGAGAAATCGTTTTCCGAATTGAAGGTGAATTAAAACCGACTGCATTTATAACCGAAGGCAAAAATGCCCTGACTCCACAAAAGCAATTACCGCATTTAAAAGAACAATTTGATAAGGATGTACGTAATTCTGAGAATTGTTTCGAATATATTCATGCTCTCAAGAAAGCTGGGATGGATTTGTCAGAACCTGTAAATAAGCACTTTGCCACACAAACTGACAAACAATTGCTTTCCGAAGTAAACTGGCGGATATTTAGCAACGGAATTTCTGATTTTAATTCCCGTGTTTTTCAATTTGTAATTGGTCATCAAAAAGAATATAGCGATATTGCTTCGCCCGAACGTGTTAAACACAAATTGGATTACGAGGTAAAGGCACTATTAAGCCCGTTGGTAGAAGTTACAGATACCTTAAATTACGTGCTTAAACGTGAACAGGCAGCCAAAATTCAATCGTACAGCACTGACTCGTTAATTTTTAATTATGATCTAAAAATATGGGAGTTCAGTCACAACTGGCAAAAATACGCTGAATGTTGCTTACAATCAGCAGATAAATTTAGTTCGAATAATCCTGCTAAGTTAAGCGAGATTGCCGGAAACTTTCTGAAACATATTGAGAAACTTGCCTTGCTGCAACAAGCTCTCCATTGGGCAAATCATTCGTTATCGCTTGACGAAGAATATGACACCTATTTACTTTGCGCTAAATTATATATGAAACTAAAAGACTCGCCCAATGCTCTGAAAATGTCTGAAAATGCAAAGAATCTGGCAAGAAAATTCGGTTGGGAAGGAACTGAAGCAGAGCAACTTTTGAAAGAAATTCATTAAAAAATCCTGAATGAAAAAAATCACATTAAGGTTTTATCCGTAATTTTCAATTTGTTATCGCAACCCAATTTCAAGGACAGAGAAAAGTTCCAGATTTCACTGTAGCTCTTGGTTTAGTATTTTTGAGCAGTAGCGTCCGGTGCAGAATTATACTCAGCTGTTGGCAGGTAAATTTTATGCGTCTTTGAATTAAGAGTTATTGTTCTTGCTACCTTTTGTGTCGGAACATTTTCAAGTACTGTAAAAGAGGTAGTAATCCAATACATTTACAGCATTTCCATGAGAAACATACAACTGCGAAGCTGCTTCATCCATTGTAATGTAATTCCTACCTCCAACACCATCAATAAGAATTCTTTCATAACTTATAATTTGACTGTGAATATATTTGATTTGAGAACTTTATTTATTCAAAGCCGCTTCCACTCTATTTGTCAAATCAACAAATGCTGCCACATCCAGTCGCTCTGGTCGTAAATCAAAAAGCGCATCTGAAAACATCGGATTTCCTTTGTCTACCAATGGTAACAATGAATTACGAAGCGTTTTACGGCGTTGATTGAAAGCGGTTTTAACTACGGTTTTAAACAATTGTTCGTTGCAGTTTATCTTCGAAACATCGTTACGGGTAAAACGGATTACAGCCGATTTCACCTTGGGAGGCGGGTCGAAAACATGTTCGTGAACCGTGAAAAGATATTCAATCTTGTAGTAAGCCTGCATCAGTACGCTCAAAATTCCGTAGGTTTTACTTCCGGAAGGAGCGGCAATACGTTCGGCAACCTCTTTCTGAATCATACCGGCACAACAGGGAATTAAATCTTTATTATCCAGCACTTTAAAAAATATCTGACTGGAAATATTATAGGGGAAATTGCCTATGACATAAAATTTGTCGGTAAAAAGTTTATTCAAGTCCATTTTCAGAAAATCGCCTTCAATTACCTTTAAATCGGGATAATATTCGTGCAAGTAAGCCACCGATTCCGTATCAACTTCAATGGCCGTTAAATTAACGTACTGATTTTCAAGCAGAAAATGAGTCAGAACGCCCATTCCGGGACCAATTTCAAGAACTCGAGTAGGTGAGGTTACTTCTATACTTTCAGCTATGCGACGGGCAATCTCCTTGTCGCGAAGAAAATGCTGACCTAAATGTTTTTTTGCTCTGACTTGTGACATTTTAGTTGGGAAATTATGAAACCATTGAGGTTTGCTGTAAGAAAAATTAAGTGGCTGAGTTTTCTGTTATTGTGGTTATCAATTCTTAAACCAATAATACTATCTTTGCAGCTTAAAATTTACAAACATACAAAAGTAACAAAAATAGTTAGATTGATATACATAAACGGGCAGTTTGTCCGTTTATGTGAAACACAAAATACAGAAATGAGAAAATTGCTTGAAAATAGTGGAGGATGGCTTGGGAAATTCATCGATTTCTTTTATCCGCCTTTCCGTAAGTATATGGACTTGCAGTTTTTCAGATACGGATTTACCGGAGCTGTTAATGTGGCTTTCTCGTTATTGCTGTATTTTGTAGTTTATAATTACGTTCTGCAACAACAAATGCTACCGCTGGGACTATTTACCCTTAGTTCTCACATAGCTTCACTGGTTATTACATTTCCATTTTCTAATTTTTTCGGGTTCTTATTGCAGAAATATGTCACATTTACCGAATCCGAATTACGTGGTCATGTTCAGCTTTATCGATATTTCCTTATTGTATTTGTAAATTTGGGAGTTAACGCCATTATTCTTAAAATAATGGTAGATGGATTTCATTTTTGGACTACTCCATCGCAAGTAGTTGCTACATTTTTCTGTATTTTCATAAGTTATTTTTCGCAAAAAAAATTCACATTCAAACCAACTACTCCTAAAGCAAATAAACAGTAGCAATGCATGATAAAATAACAATCCAAAATGGCTCAAAAAAGTCTTTGATAAAAGTATGGGGACTGTTGTTCTTAATTGCTTCTTATTCCTTTCTTGCTTATAAGCTTTTCACTTACAATCAATATCCACAGTTATTGGAATATTGGAAACATGTACCAGAAACTCAATTTTGGTGGCTTTTTGCAGTATTTTTATTACTTCCTGCTAATTGGGTTATTGAATCAGTGAAGTGGAAATATATCACAGTTCATATACAGAGTATTAGTCTAAAAACAGCCATTAAAGGAGTACTTGCAGGTATTTCAACCGGATTTTTCACACCAAACCGGGTAGGTGAATTGGTGGGACGGGTAATGTATCTGGATGCTGAAAACCGAAAGTCAGGTGTTACACTCAGCCTGTTGAGCGGTATGACGCAAAGTTTTGTAATGACTTTGTGTGGATTGCCGGCTTGTATCATTTTTTTTTCAACCACCAAAAATAATTTTGCAATAACAGGAACTTACCTGATTTTTATCATTTTTTTTCTGATTGGCTTAGGATTGCTTTATTTCTTCCTGCCCAGTATTAGCCAGCTATTCAACAAAAGCAAATTTTCCGGGAAAATTAAAGAGTACACGAATTGTTTACTGAAATACTCTACATGGGAATTATTTTTAATAATTAGTATTTCAGTATTTAGATACAGTGTTTTTTGTGTTCAGTTTTATTGTATGTTGCGGTTTTTCGGAATAGAACTAACTGTATTAAATGCTTTAATCGCTATCCCAACCAGTTACCTTTTTGTTACTTTCACACCCTCTTTTGCATTTTCCGATGCAGCTGTGAGAGGTTCCATAGCCGTGTTGGTTATAGGAGTTTTTTGTCAGAATGAAATCAGCATTGCACTCGCAGGAATCTGCATTTGGCTGATTAATTTCGTTATTCCTATGTTAGTTGGGTCGGTAATGTTGGTTAGAAAAAACTGATAGTATTTATTTGCCAAATCCCAAACCAGAGCCAAACACAAACTAAATTATTTTTTAGTTCGAAATAGCACATTTTCAGTTGTGTTATTAGACTAATTGTAATCGTTGTCGAAACCGTAAAAAGAACTAGAATTGATAACTGAATAAAGTTAGACGTAATTTATACAGGATAAATGCAACATGTATGCGTGATATATCTCTAATTATAATTTATTCAATAGTTGAAAATAAGTGTATCTATAGTAGATGCTACAAGGAAACTTTAATGATTATATTTTTCATGTCTTGTTCATAATTTCATAGAATTATTATTGGAATTCAACTTTATACATGTACTTTTGTTCTAATTATCTGATAACAATTTAATTTTTAAAAAAATATGGACAAAATTTCAAATGTAGTTAAACCCGGTGTTGTTACCGGAACAGATTTGCAGTATATTTTCAAAGTAGCCAAAGCCAATGGTTTTGCCATTCCTGCTGTGAATGTGGTGGGTTCGTCAACAGTAAATGCTGTTATTGAAGCTGCCAAGGTGGCAAATGCACCTGTTATGATTCAGTTTTCGAATGGTGGCGCAGCTTTTAATGCCGGAAAGGGATTGAAAATGGAAGGTCAACAAGCAGCCATTCTGGGTGCTGTAGCAGGTGCAAAACATATTCATACATTGGCTGAAGCTTATGGAGTACATGTTGTTTTACATACCGACCATGCTGCCAAAAAACTTCTTCCATGGATTGATGGATTGCTTGATGCAAGTGAGAAAAACTTTGCTGAAACAGGTAAACCCCTTTTCAGTTCACACATGCTCGATTTATCGGAGGAACCGCTGGAAGAAAATATTGAAATCAGCAAACGCTACCTTGAACGCATGAGTAAAATGGGTATGACCCTCGAAATCGAATTAGGGATTACAGGTGGCGAAGAAGATGGTGTGGATAATAGCGGAGTGGACAACAGTTTGCTTTATACTCAACCCGAAGATGTGTATTATGCTTACAATGAATTGAGTAAAGTGTCGTCGAACTTCACAATTGCTGCTTCGTTTGGTAATGTTCATGGTGTTTATAAACCCGGAAACGTGAAACTTATGCCTGTAATTCTCAAAAACTCACAGGATTATATAAAAGCTAAAGACGGATTGGATGTATCTCATCCGGTTAACTTTGTATTTCATGGTGGTTCAGGATCAACACACGAAGAAATTCGTGAAGCTATAAGCTACGGTGTAGTAAAAATGAATATCGATACCGATACACAATGGGCTTATTGGGATGGAGTACGTGGTTTTGAAGCTAAAAATCACGACTTTTTGCAAGGTCAGATTGGTAACCCCGAAGGCGCTGAAAAGCCAAACAAAAAATTCTATGACCCACGTGTATGGTTGCGCAAGGGTGAAGAATCTTTAATTGCACGTTTGCAGGTTGCCTTTCAGGATTTGAATGCTATAAACAGCATTTAATTTGATTTAGAATTTGATAATTTCAATAAATAAAGGCTGTCAGTTAATATCTGACAGCCTTTATTTATTGAAAACTTATTTCGTTACAAAATTATCTTACCTAACCTATTCCCAACTTTTACCAATAGTACACCATTAAGTGCTGAACCTGAAATTGAATTGAGGCCGTCATTAGTAACTGAATGTATCACGTGTTGTCCCGTAGAATTATAAATATCAAGAGTTTCACCTGCCTCTGCATTAAACTTAATATTTTTGTTATCTATATACACATTCAGATTATTGATTACAGAGTTTACACTTGTCAAGTCTGCATTACCATTTATTGTGCGAACAACATTCATAGCTCCGATACTTGCCATTGTCAGTGTAGCAGTATGAGTACCGGCTAAAGTAGGTGTATAAGTTATTGTCACAGCAGTATTTGGAACGTTGCCTCCTGTTTGTGTAACAGTGTATTGTGATAACGTGAATAAATCAGCATTTGTACCACTAATAGTGAGTCCAAGATCAGTATTTAGATTTACAGCACTTACATTGATAATTTCAGTTGCAGAACTTCCAACGCTTGAAGTTAATGAAGGATCAGTAACATCGGTTAAAGTTAAGGTAGGAGCAGCAGTAATATATAATCTGTAAATTGCTGTTGCATCACAATATCCGTTTGCTGAAGCCTGAGTAGCTGTTATGGTAGTTTTTCCAATTGCTAACGGAGTGACTTCACCGGTAGTAGCATTTACCGTAGCAATATCTGTAGCAGAACTTGAATAGGTAATAGCTCCAGAATTTAAAGAAGTAGCTGTTTGTGTAAATGCAGTAGTCCCTATAATTTTACTGATTGAATCGGTTGCAAATGCTAGTTTGGACGCATTACAGGTTATAGTATAATATACATTTACATTATCGATAAAAGCTCTTTTGGCTGTGGTTGCTATTGTTACGGTTGAATTAGCAGTTCCGCCTGTAAATGTCAGTACTTTATTTTCAAAAGAAGTGGCAATAGTCGCTGTATAGGTAACTGTTTGTGCTGTCAGTCCTGTTACTGTCACGGTGATTGAACCTTCTGCTGTTGTCCAACCTTTAACATCGAAACTTATATTAAAATTCCCCCCATTAACAGATAAGTCAATCGTTTTTGATGTTATTGAACCGACTGCACTGCTTTTACCTAATCTAACTGCACCACCTGCTTGATATCCTGTTGTAATAGTCGGGAAACTAGTATCACCTGTCCATGCAGAACTTGACCCACTTGTAGATGTATTGTCTCCAGATGTAATTGTTGAAAAATCATCCTGCAACATATACGTAGTTTGTGATTTAGATGCAAGAGTAATGATACAAATCATCGTTAATAATAAAGTAAGTTTTCTCATATAAAACCTTTTAAAAAGATAAATAATTGGAATTCATTAAGCATTTAAACCTGAAAATTATCAATAAATGAATTCCAAATTTGAAATGGTAACAACAAAGATAGTATAAAAATTCAAAAAACCTTATATTTTTCGTAGTATCTATCCATAAACGATACCATATTAATAAAGTTTAAGTATATTATTATAATCTTATTACAAAAGAAATGTGAGTTATTTTGTTTATATTTTTCATGAATTCACTCGCTTGTATGAGTGATAATTCAATCTGTTTGGAATGATTGCCTTCCGATTTTTAGGAACTTATTGATTTGCTTATTGAATTTAATACATTTGAAAAAGAAAATAACGGATAATTCTGTTGGGTTTAAAAATAAATCGTTATTTTTGCGCTCTTTTCATTCAAAAAAATGAAATCTAACTTGTTTGCATTGATTTAATTAGTGTAATCTAACTTATATACATTTTGTATTAATTACAAATTCTACTAATTCAATATACAAAAATGAAAAACAAATACATCGATCTTATTGAACAAAGTTTTGAATTTCCTAACGACGAATTCAATGTTGTTGAGAATGAATTGGAATGGTGTGGTATTCCTTTAATGGATATTATTAAGCAGTATGGTACCCCCTTGCGCATTTCTTACCTGCCAAAAATAGCTGAAAACATTCAGAAAGCACGTCGTATGTTTAATGTAGCAATGGCAAAGGTTGACTATGAAGGCGATTATAATTATTGCTATTGCACGAAAAGTTCGCATTTCTCATTTGTGCTTGAAGAGGTATTGAAACATGGAGTACATATTGAAACTTCATCAGCATTTGATATTAATATATTGGAGTCATTGTTCGAACAAAGTTTTATCAAACAGGATACTTTTGTTGTATGTAACGGATTTAAACGCCCTCAATATGTTGAAAACATTCAAAATCTAATGCG
This sequence comes from uncultured Bacteroidales bacterium, assembly GCA_903830915.1. GTDB lineage: Bacteria > Bacteroidota > Bacteroidia > Bacteroidales > Paludibacteraceae > Paludibacter. The sequence goes on along the minus strand of CAIKVR010000022.1, from coordinate 2,046 downwards.
TCAAGGGTTCTCAAACGTTATACCTATTTTGGATAATAAGTTTGAACTTGACTTATTTTTAAAAGATTTTGATATTAAGTTTAATGTAGGTATTCGTATCGCAGCGGAAGAAGAACCCAAGTTCGATTTCTACACATCTCGTTTAGGTATTCGATATAACGATATCATTCCTTACTATATGAAGCAAATTGCCAATAACCCGCAAGTGGAATTGAAAATGCTTCATTTCTTTATAAATACAGGTGTGAAAGATACGGCTTATTACTGGAATGAATTAAATAAGGCTGTGAATCTATATTGTGAACTTAAAAAGAAATGTGCAACGCTGGATAGTCTGAACATTGGTGGAGGCTTCCCAATACAAACTCACTTGGATATGGTTTACGATTATGAATACATGGCCGAAGAGATTGTTGCACAGGTCAAAACAATATGTACACAAAATGGAGTACCTGAACCACATATATTTACTGAGTTCGGATCGTATACAGTTGGCGAAAGCGGTGCAATGCTTTACTCTATTGTAAATCAGAAAAAACAAAATGACCGTGAGCTATGGAATATGATAGACAGTTCGTTTATGACAACACTGCCTGATACTTGGGCAATCAACCAACGATATGTTTTTTTGGCTTGCAATAATTGGGATTCGGAATACGAACGGGTGAATTTAGGAGGACTTACCTGTGATAGTGAAGATTTTTACAATGCTGAAGTTCATTCTAATGCGGTTTTCTTACCTAAGATGCATGAAGACCGTGAGCAATACATCGGATTTTTCCACACCGGTGCTTATCAGGAATCGTTAAGTGGCTTTGGGGGTATTCAACATTGTCTGATTCCTGCACCGAAATTGGTTATTATTGACAAAGATGAAGATGGTGAATACTTTACGAAATTGTTTGCAAAAGAGCAGAGCTATAAATCGATGTTGAAAATTTTAGGGTACTAGTTCAGTTTTATGTTTTAAAGTTGAAAGTATATAAAGTAATAAACACAGAAAAGCCTCCCTGAATGGAGGCTTTTCTGTGTTTATGGAAAATTTATTGAAGGTCAACACGTTTCTTTCCAACACCTTCATCGATAATTACTTTTTCGGGAGGTGAGAGAAGTGATGACGGATCACTCAGGATTTTATTGAGTATTCGCATTGACGAAGCATAGTAAAACCCATCACAAATTCGCTCATCGAGAACAAATTTCAGTTGTATGCTTTTGTGAGATTTCATATCACCATTACGGTCAATAGAGTGTCTGCGCGATTTTTTTCCCATAGCTACAAACATACTGCAAGTACCGAATTCATATAAATGGTGATAAATAGATTCAACACCTATAGAACCTATATTGGTGAGGAAAATAGTGGAGTGCCACGGACTTGCCTTGTTAATAAATTTGGGCATCATACCTACTTTATCTAGATGAAGTAAGGTAAAAACCACAAATCGCAACAAAAATTCAGGTAGCAATCCCAAAATTCTTGAAATTGTGTCTGAAGAATTCTGTTGTCCCTGCTTCTGATTATTTTCCTGCTCGTGTCTGGTTTTCCGAACAATATCCTGTAATGTATCTGTTGGTAAGAAATATGGTTTAATAAGTGTTTCTTCTCCTTCATCAGACAATGAACGTTTCACGGCTATTGAGAAATTGACATGATTGCGTGCGAAAATTTTATTCCAGATAACGAAACGATTTAAGTGTGGACGCTGCGAAATAAGCCTGACAAGCGATGCCATAATCACATGCATTACCGATAAATCAGGAATATCGTCTTTATGTTCTTTTATAAATGCCTCGATATGGTCTATGTCGATTTTTTCTTCAAAGAAATTTTGTGCATCCATGCGGGTGCGCAGGAAGTAAGGGATGACCGAGAAAACAGCATCTACCTTTTTAACCCGCCAACCATCGTATCTGTCGCCAAAACTCCAGCGAAAATACTTTAATTGATTTAGTTCATTCATTTTTTTAAAATTTAAGGATTAATGTTGCCAAAGATACACTTTCTTTTTTAAATCATTTTCAAAAAATTTAGAACTTGAAATG
>CAIKVR010000021.1 GCA_903830915.1 uncultured Bacteroidales bacterium | reverse complement strand
GGATGGGTTTGGTTCAAACAGTGGTGTGATTATACTTGCTGCTACTAATCGTGCTGATATTCTGGACAAAGCTTTGCTGCGTGCCGGACGTTTCGATCGACAGATTCATGTTGATTTACCGGATGTTCATGAACGCAAGCAAATTTTCAACGTTCACTTGCGTCCGATTAAGATAAACGATACAGTAGATGTAAACTTTCTGGCTCGTCAGACTCCCGGTTTCTCAGGTGCTGATATCGCTAATGTTTGTAACGAAGCGGCTCTGATTGCTGCCCGAAAAGATAAATCTTTTGTTGAAAAACAGGACTTTTTGGATGCAGTTGACCGTATTGTTGGTGGTTTGGAAAAGAAAACCAAAATTACAACCATTGCCGAAAAGAAATCGATTGCCTATCATGAAGCTGGTCATGCCACTATCAGTTGGATGACTGAACATGCTAATCCGCTGGTAAAAGTAACTATTGTACCACGTGGCGAAGCATTGGGTGCAGCCTGGTACTTACCGGAAGAACGTCAGTTGACTAACAGAGAACACATGCTTGACGAAATGTGCTCCACCTTGGGCGGACGCGCAGCTGAAGAAATCTTCTTACACCAAATGTCGACAGGAGCTATAAATGACCTTGAACGTGTTACTAAACGTGCTTACGCCATGGTAGCTTATTTCGGCATGAGTGACAAACTGGCTAATATGAGCTATTTTGACTCAACAGGCAATTCTGATTACGGTTTTACAAAACCTTACAGCGAAAAAACAGCCGAATTGATTGATTCAGAAGCTAAAAATATTGTAGCAGTCGAATACGATCGTGCTAAAAAAATCTTATCCGATAACGCAAAAGGTCACAATGAATTAGCTGAATTACTAATTGAAAAAGAAGTAATTTTTGCAGAAGACCTGGAAAAGATTTTCGGCAAACGTCCATGGACTTCACGCAATGATGAATTAATGGCACAAAACGGTAATTCAGACATATTGGACGAAGTTCTTATTGAACCGGAAGAAATTGCAATACCGGAAACTACAACAGAAGATAAGTCCGAAGAAAAACCGGAAGAAAATGCAAAGTAATTCGCGTGAGGAAATATTAAACAGAATAGCAGCAGTCCGCCCCAAACGGATTGCTGCTATTGATATTCAACCATCTGAAAACGAAAAAATATACAAGCCTATATTGCCTGACGCTATTAGTTGTTTTAAATCGGAACTGGAAGCCATCAACGGTCAATGCATTCTGTGCGAGGATGAATCTGATCAGTTTTTAAAAATCATAGATTTTCTTAAATCAAAAGACCTTCCAACAATTTTTTGTCGTGATTCCAATATTATAAAACAACTCAGCAAAGCCGGCATTTCAACTACCAATAATCCAGCTGATTTTGAGAATATGCAAGCAGGAATTACTACCTGTGAGTTTTTAGTTGCACGTACCGGTAGTGTTATCGTATCTTCAGCCGGCGAATCGGGTCGTCAGATGAATGTTTTTCCTCCTATTCATATTGTTATTGCCAAAGCATCTCAACTGGTTGATTTTTTGACTGATGCATTGGT
>CAIKVR010000020.1 GCA_903830915.1 uncultured Bacteroidales bacterium | reverse complement strand
GCTGTCAGTGCAGATTCCCGATTCTCAAACCTTTTCACAATTACATGAGTAACAAATAGAATCAGGAAGTTTTTATAGCGAGTGCTGATATGATTTATATCGAATTCGTATTCAAAATTTTGAATATTTTGTGAAGCATACGAAATTTCGGCACCAAAAAGCACGATAAGACATGAAATCTGTAACCAGATGAACAACAGCGGTATGGCAGCAAAACCACCATATACCACATTATAGCGAGACAGGTAATTTTGTCCGTGAATATAAAGCAATTGGAAAAGCTGAAAAAGTGTACCTGCCACCAGTCCGGCAATAACAGCATTGGATAGTTTTACCCGTGTATTTGGAATAACCAGATATAGCACCGAAAATACAATAAAGTTAACAACGTAAGGTGTAAATTTGATTCCAAATCTGAGAATCGGAGTGAGAACGTCATAAATATAGGATTGTGATATTTTGGAGTTAAAGAAGATGGATAAACCACTTGAAAAGATAATCAGAAATGGAATAATGAGTACGGACGATAAATAAGTACTTAACTGCCGCCCAAATGAACGTTGCCTTTTTACCTGCCATACACTGTTGAATGCTTTCTCAATCTGCCTGAAAAGGCTCATTACTGACCACAATAAGATAATCAGACCCACACCTATAAAAATACCACCCTGAGCCGATTTGAGGTAACGGTTTACAAAATCCATAATGGCAGGAATAACCTGTGCCTGCCCAACCAAGGTTCCCTGAAGCGATTCTTCTACAATTTTGTCAAACCCAAAGCCCTTACCAATAGCAATAATTAAAGCAAACAAAGGGATAATGGCAAAAAGGATAGAATAAACCAGTGCAGAGGCACGAATATACAGATTATCAACAATAAAACCTCTGATAGCCAGAATAACAGTTTTAATCACATGATGTAATCTACGGCGAAATCCGGAAAGTTCATAATCAGTCACCTGCCATATCTCATATCGCAAAAACTGGTAAATTTGAACTATGAATGCTAACGACCTGGGCATTTATTTAATAACGAATTAATAATTAATTATTTTCGTAGTGGGGTTAGAGAAAAAAAGCAGGTCTGTAAGCCGGGTTCTGTTCTTTGCTTGCGCAAAGTGTTTGTCATTTATCTCGAACATAAGTCACCCTATGCCTCTAGCAATCTACCCCCCGACATCGGGCGAGCAACCCTACATGCGTCGGTGTACATGATCTTGCAACCCATAAGACGTACGGCACAGCATGTTGCCACACTGCCCGGTGAGCTCTTACCTCGCCTTTTCACCCTTACTCCAAAAAATCGGAGCGGTTATTTTCTGTTACGCTACTCAGCCTTCACAAACTGCTTCCCGTTAGGAAATATGGTGCTCTGCGTTGCCCGGACTTTCCTCTCCGCCAAAGGCGAAGCGACAAACCGACCTGCTTTTTTTTGCAAAGATATAGATAATATTTTAAAATTTCTGTATATTTGTAGCATGTTGATTTCCAAATCAATAGTAATATGACAAAAACAAATTAAAGAAAAAATTCCTTATTGGTCAACAATTACTGCATTTCATTGTTAGTAAAATTGTAACTGAAATACAAACCGCAAATTATTATGGATAAACTTAGTTTTAAAAATGGAGAAAAGGTAGTTATCATCGGTGGTGGCTTTGCCGGATTGCAACTGGCTAAGAAATTGATGAAAGCCGACTTAAAGGTTATTTTGGTGGATAAACAAAACCACCATCAGTTCCAACCGTTGTTTTATCAGGTGGCTAGTGGACGCCTTGAGCCTTCAAGCATCTCATTTCCATTTCGTAAAATATTCCAGAAAAGTAAAAACGTAGATTTCCGAATGGCTGATATAACTAGTATCGATCCGGTAGGAAAGATTATCATGACAGCTTACGACCGCACCATTACTTACGATCATTTGATTATTGCTACCGGTTGTAAGACTAACTTCTTTGGAAATAAGGAAATGAGTGAAAATGCTTTTTCCATGAAAACTACACAGGAATCGATTGATATTCGCAATAAAATGCTTTTCAGTTTTGAAAAAGAAATTTTTGCACGCCCAGAAGAAAAAGAGGCATGGATGAATGTGGTTATTGTAGGAGGTGGTCCTACAGGAGTAGAGCTCTCAGGAGCATTTGCCGAACTTAGAAAAAATGTGTTGCCTAAGGACTATCATAATATAGATTTCTCTAAATTCAATATTATTCTTTGCGAAGGAAGTAAAAATACACTTAATAATATGAGTGAAGAGTCCAGAATAGCTTCACGTAAATACCTGGAAGAATTAGGAGTTATAGTGAAAACAGAGACAATACTGCAGTCGTACGATGGAAGTGTGGCAGTTTTAAATAATGGCGAAAAGATTCCTACAAAAAATGTAATTTGGGCAGCAGGTGTTACGGGTAATATTATTGAAGGTCTTGATTCAAGAGATGTTTTCAAAAATAGGTATATAGTTGACCGATATAACCGACTTCAAAATTTTGATACTATCTATGCTTTGGGTGATGTGGCTTATATGGTAACCCCAAAGTATCCTAACGGACATCCTCAGGTAGCTAACGTAGCTATAAATCAAGCGAAAACATTGGGCGAAAATATAATTAAAGCGATGAAAAGCGATAATTACAAACTGGTTGAATACGAATACAATGACATGGGCATGATGGCAACGATTGGAAAACACAAAGCTGTTGTAGAACTTCCGTTTTTCAAATTTAAAGGCGTTTTTGCCTGGTATGTGTGGATGTTCCTGCATTTAATGCTAATATTAAGTGTACGAAATAAATTAGTAATCTTTTTCAACTGGGCATGGAGCTACCTTACAAAAGACACTTCACTGCGATTAATTACCAATATTAATTACAAAAAGGAGAAAGTGACTGATTTTTAAAGTAACTACCTTCGTTTATTTACGCAGAAAAGGCTCTTATTAAGAGCCTTTTCTATTTTGAAAGTTTAGAAACTTAAATCAAACCCTCAATCTTACTCAGATTAGCCGCAATATCTTCATTAGACAATGAATAATTCACCAAATCACCCGCCAGGTATTGATCATAAGCAGCCATATCCACTAATCCATGACCTGAAAGGTTAAACAGAATTGTTTTGGTTGTTCCTTCTTCTTTACATTTCAATGCTTCATTGATAGCAGCTGCAATGGCATGAGCCGACTCAGGTGCTGGTACTATACCTTCAGTTTGTGCAAATAAAACACCGGCTTTAAATGAATCCAATTGCTCAATATCAACCGCTTCCATCAAATTATCTTTAAGCAATTGACTCACAATTGTTCCTGCACCATGATAACGTAATCCACCGGCGTGAATGTGTGCTGGTGCAAAGTTATGACCCAAGGTAAACATAGGAATTAGCGGAGTATATCCGGCTTCATCACCAAAATCATATTGGAACTTTCCGCGTGTTAGTTTTGGGCATGAAGCTGGTTCAGCTGCAATAAAGCGGGTTTTCTTACCATCTTTAATGTTGTGACGCATAAATGGATAGGCAACTCCTGAAAAATTTGAACCACCACCGAAACAACCAATTACCACGTCAGGATATTCACCTGCCATTTCCATTTGTTTTTCAGCTTCCAAACCAATAACAGTTTGATGTAACGAAACATGATTCAATACGCTACCCAGTGTGTATTTACAGTTTGGAGTACTCATAGCAAGCTCAATGGCTTCTGAAATAGCTGTTCCGAGACTTCCCTGATATGTCGGATTTTCTGTAATTGTTTTCCTACCTGCTTTCGTAGACATACTTGGAGAAGCAATAACCTGTGCTCCCCATGTTTGCATCAACGAACGACGATAAGGTTTTTGTTCGTAACTGATTTTCACCATATAAACGGCAAGTTCCAGACCAAACATCTTGGCAGCAAGCGACAAAGCAGTTCCCCACTGACCTGCACCTGTTTCGGTTGTTATATTGGTAGTTCCTTCTTTTTTGCAGTAATAAGCCTGCGCCAAAGCTGAATTTAGTTTGTGCGAACCAACCGGACTTACACTTTCGTTTTTAAAGTAAATATGTGCCGGTGTATCCAGTGCTTTTTCCAGATTATATGCACGAACCAATGGTGTTGGACGGTAAATTTTTAATTTCTCACGAACTTCTTCCGGAATATCAATCCAGGCATCCGTCTGATTCAGTTCCTGTTCTGCTAAATCTTTGGCAAATAACGGTGTTAGATCATCAATTTGCAAAGGCTGTTTAGTTCCCGGGTGCAACATGGGCATCGGTTTTGTGGTCATATCTGCCACAATGTTATACCATTGAGTTGGTAATTCATTTTCGGGTAAAAGGAATTTTTTTGTTTTTTCCATGATAAAAATTTGAATGTTGTTAGTATTGAATATGTTATATAAATTAAATGCGATTTAATTGTGATTATTTTAATTGACTGGATTATCAAACGGCTAATTTCTTTTGGCTTTCAAAGGTATAAACTATTTTCAAAATTTAAAATAATATGCTCGGTTTTTTCTATGTTTTGACACATTTTTTTGTCTTTTGTGCAAATATCATTACTTTTTAAACGTTTTCTGTTCTTTAAAATAAAAGTTGTACTTTTGTGACATTATACAGACTTGTAATTTTCATAGCATTTCAATAAAACTAATTCGTTTATGATACAATCGATGACAGGTTTCGGCAAGGCAACTTGTGAGTATGGCAACAAAAAAATTGTTGTCGAAATAAAATCACTAAACAGCAAGCAATTGGATGTTTCAACACGCATTTCGGGTCTCTATCGTGAAAAAGATATCGAAATCCGTAATGAGTTATCTCAGAAACTGGAACGTGGTAAAATAGACCTGTCGCTTTATGTTGATAATTCAGGTAAAGAATCTGTTACCCAAATTAATCAATCAGTTTTGGAAGCATATTATGAGCAAATCAGTAAATTATCAGTGAATTTGGGCATTGAAGTTCCAACCAACTGGTTTGAAGTACTGTTGCGCCTGCCTGATGCCATGAAAACCGAAACAGTGGAAATGGATGATAATGAATGGGGTGAGATAAAAAAAGCTATTGCACTGGCTATAGAGCAACTTATTGAATTCCGCATACAGGAAGGAAAGTCCCTTGAAGCTGTATTTTATAGCAAAATAGCGCATATCGGACAGTTGCTGGAAGATACAGCACCTTTCGAAATGGAACGTGTTGAAAAGATTAAAGCCCGTTTGGAAGAAAATCTTCTTGCATTATCTGATAAAATTGACTACGATAAAAACCGGTTGGAACAGGAATTAATCTTTTACATCGAAAAACTCGATGTGAACGAAGAAAAAGTGCGTTTGCGTAATCATCTCGACTATTTCCTTGAAACCATGCAACACGAAAAATCACCCGGTAAGAAACTTGGCTTTATTGCCCAAGAGATTGGACGTGAAATAAATACACTTGGTTCTAAATCCAATCAAAGCGAAATGCAAAAGATTGTGGTGCTTATGAAAGACGATTTGGAACAAATTAAAGAGCAGGTTTTAAATGTTTTATAAGTATGCAGTCGGCAGTAATTAGTTTGCAGTAATTTCATAATATCTATTTTTTAACTACCTACTACCAACTGCCTACTACTAACTATTTGAAAGAATGGCGGGTAAATTAATTATATTCTCAGCACCATCAGGTGCAGGTAAAAGCACACTTGTGAAGCATGTTTTAAACTGTGGATTTAAGTTGGAATTCTCCGTTTCGGCAACAAGCAGATCTCCGCGAGGCACAGAAAAACAGGGTGTAGAGTATTATTTTCTTACTCCTGACGAGTTCCGTCGACGTATTGATAATCAAGAGTTTATTGAATTCGAAGAAGTTTATCCAACTTGTTTTTACGGGACACTACGAACTGAAATTGAACGTATTACTGCTAATGGTAATAATATCATTTTCGATGTGGATGTAGTGGGAGGGATGAATATCAAAAAGCAATATCCGAACAATTCTTTATCCTTGTTCATTGCTCCGCCCAGTGTGGAGGAACTTCAAAACCGCCTTATTCAACGTGCAACTGATTCGCCCGAAATGATAGAAAAGCGCGTAGGTAAAGCCGCTTATGAAATGACTTTTTCTCCACAATTTGATAAAACCATTATCAACGATAATCTTTATAATGCAAAAGTTGAAACTGAACGTTTGATTCGGGAATTCCTGCTTAGTTGATTAAATATGATGATTACCTTGTCTGCTTATCAGAATTTCCAACAAACTACTATACCTATTAACGAGTCAACAGATTAATAATGCACCACAAAGAGATTGCACTGTTCTTCGGTTCTTTCAATCCAATCCATACAGGACATACACAATTGGCTGAATACCTGATTGATAATAACCTATTTGACGAGATTTGGTTTGTTGTTTCTCCTTGTAATCCACTTAAAAATCAGACTGATTTACTTGATGAGTATCTACGATTAGATATGCTGGTGGCTGCTATTGCTGGAAATCGGCATTTTAGGGCTTGTGACATTGAATTTGAACTTCCTGTTCCTTCCTACACTATCGATACGCTGCATGCACTTACTGATGAATATCCTGAATATCAGTTTACTTTACTGATTGGTAGCGATAATGCACTGGTATTTGATAAATGGAAGAACCCTCTGCAAATTCTTTCTGAATTTCCCGTATGTGTGTATACGCGTCGGGGATATGATTTTAATGAAGTGGCTGACCTTTATCCTGAAATGAAGTTGCTCAACAGTCCTTTTTACAATATTTCTTCAACTCATATTCGTGCTATGCTTGCACAAAAAAAGGATGTAACCCAATGGCTGCATCCTTCTGTTTATCAATATATTATTGAGAATAATCTGTATACCCCAAACCCCTAAAGTAGCTTAAAGATAGGGATTACTCTTTTTCTCTTCCCCTACAGTTGTAGTAGGACCATGACCGCTATAAACTACCGTGGAGTCGGGCAGAGGCAATATTCTATCGGTAATCGATTTAATCAATGTGGCATGATCACCGTTAGGCAAATCAGTTCGACCAATAGAACCCTGAAATAGCACATCTCCGGCAAATAAAACGCCTTCTTTAGCCGAATAAAACATCATACTACCCGGTGAATGTCCTGGAGCATGGATAGCTATTAATGAAGAATTTCCAAACGTAATTTCTTCACCATCAACAATATGCCTGCCTAAAGGTTGCGCTTCACCCACCGATAGGCGATAAAACAAAGCCATATTCTGAAAACCTTTAATCATAAAATCATCTTCAGCACCGGCTTCAGGTTTAATCTTATAAGTTTCGTAAATGAATTTGTTTCCGAAATGATGATCCAAATGCAAGTGTGTGTTGATTACGCGTTTCAGAATTAGCTCATTGGAGTCGATAAAGTTCTTTACAAGTTCCTGTTCTTCTATTGTATAACAGCCGGCATCAATAATAGCTGCCTCCTTTGTTTCGTCGTAAACAACAAAGGAATTTACCTGGAAAGGGTTGAAGATGAATGTTTTAATTGTCATATATTTATTGTTATTAGTTCGTTGCGTTCACGATATTTACTCGCTTCGTTCATGTTATTTATTCACTTCGTTCATGTTATTAGTTCACTTCGCTCATGTTATTAGTTCACTTCGCTCATGTTATTAGTTCACTTCGTTCACGTTATTGTATAATTTCATTTCTGTAAGAAATAAATAACGTCCGAAGGACAAATATCAGCGAAGCGAATATCACACGCAGTGCAAATAACGTCCGAAGGACAACTATCAGCGAAGCTAATAACGCACGAAGTGCAAATATCCTTTTAAAGAGGTACATAAACAGCCTTTTTTGTTTTGAAAAATTCTTCATTGAAGAAACTGCTCACATCAAATAGCTCTGCAATTTTCTTGTAAGGTTGTATTTCGTATTGCAATTCACCACCTTTCAGACATATAAGACCATTTGGAATTGCATTCCGGTTTTCTTTTGCAATGTTTTTCTTCACCAGTTTCACCAGGTCATCCAATGGCATAACTGCACGGCTCACAACAAAGTCATATTTACCCTTTTCATCCTGCACTCTCAGATGTTTCAATGTAATGTTTTTTAAGCTTATAGCTGTTGAAACTTCAGTTCCTACTTTAATCTTTTTTCCGATGGAATCAATCAAAACAAAGCTTGTTTCGGGAAACAGAATGGCTAGTGGTATTCCCGGAAATCCTCCGCCTGTACCCACATCCAACACTGTCGAACCTGACTGGAAATGAATAATTTCCGCAATTGCAAGCGAATGTAGTACATGATGTTCATACAGATTCTCAATATCCTTGCGCGAAATCACGTTTATTTTTGCATTCCAGTCCACGTATAAGTCATATAACGCTGTAAACTGCGCTATCTGCTTGTCAGTAAGATTAGGGAAGTATTTTAGTATCTGTTCCATTGCAAAATTTTGAATGCAAATTTACAAGAAAAATTACCATCATTATGCAAAATCACAAAGTTTCCTCAATAAAATTGCTAACTTATTGTAAAACAATACGTATAGTATGAAAGTTGATCGATTTTATGGTTTTCTGCTTTAAAAATATTACCTTTGTGCTCCTTTTTTTTTAAAGTTACATATTATCCAATATTAATAGTTACCCGATTACTGGTTTTTATTAACCTGTAACTTGTAACTTTCAACTTGAAACTATAAAATATATGAGAGCTTATGTTTTTCCCGGTCAGGGAGCGCAATTCGTAGGTATGGGCAAAGACCTTTACGATCAATCGCCATTGGCAAAAGAGTATTTTGAAAAAGCAAACGACATTCTGGGGTTACCGTATCACCGATTTAATGTTCGAAGGTACTCCTGAAGATTTGAAACAAACCAAAGTAACGCAACCTGCTGTATTTCTTCATTCTGTCATTTCAGCTATCGTGTTGGGAGACGAATTCAAACCTGATATGGTTGCCGGTCACTCATTGGGTGAATTTTCAGCTTTGGTAGCTGCCGGAGCATTATCATTCGAAGATGGACTCAGATTGGTTTATGCACGTGCTATGGCCATGCAGAAAGCCTGTGAAAAAGAACCTTCAACTATGGCTGCCGTTCTTGGTTTGAGCGACGAAGCGGTAGAAGAAGTGTGTGATTCCATTAAAGACCTTGTGGTTGTTCCTGCCAATTATAACTGTCCCGGACAGCTGGTTATTTCGGGTTCAATCGAAGGTATCGACAAAGCTTGCGAACTACTAAAGGAAAAAGGAGCAAAGCGTGCGCTGAAACTCCCTGTTGGCGGGGCTTTTCACTCACCACTCATGCAACCTGCAAGCGAAGAACTACAGGCAGCTATAAACGCTACTACATTCTCAACTCCGGTATGTCCTGTATATCAGAATGTTAACGCATATCCACAGACAAATCCCGATTCCATCAAAGAAAACCTCATTGCACAGCTTACTGCTCCGGTTCGCTGGACTCAAACAGTGAAAAACATGGTTACCGATGGTGCTGTGGAGTTTGCTGAACTTGGACCAGGTGATGTATTAAAAGGACTTGTAAAGAAAATTTCTCCTGAAACAGCGACAATCTAATTAATAATTAATAATTAAAAATTAATAATTAAGATGCAGAGATTCTTTCTTTGCATCTTTTTTTGTTTAACCTCATTTTTTTTATAGCAGAGGACACAGATTTCGTAGAGTTTCTTCTTTGATTTCTGCGTTCCTTTGTGATAAACTTCGCGTTCTCTGCATTTATTTGCATATTCTTACTAAAAATCGTTTTTCTGATTTAGCAATAGACTTTTTTTTGTACTTTTGTTCTTTAATTGTATATATTAGTCACTAATGAGAATAATAGAGAGAAATAAAGAAAAATTGGTTTCTTTGTGTCAGACACACAAGGTAAAACATTTGTTTGTCTTTGGCTCGGTTATAACTTCTAAATTCAACAAACACAGTGATATTGATTTTATTGTTGATTTTGAGGACATTGACTTATATAATTATGCTGATAATTACTTTGATTTAAAAACTTCACTGGAGAATTTATTCAAACGTGAAGTTGATTTACTTGAAGATAAGGCAATCAGAAACCCTTTTTTCAGAAAATCTGTTGATTCATCCAAGCAACTGATTTATGGATAAAGATATTCAAACCTGGTTATATGATATTCTGTTATCTATTGATGAAATTGATAGCTATTTTGAACCTGATAAACGTTTTTTTGAAGTATATCGGAATGATATTAAAACTAAACGTGCGGTTGAAAGGGATATAGAAATTATTGGTGAAGCTGTAAATAGAATCTTAAAGAAGGATTCTAAGTTTCAACTTGATAATGCTCAGAAAATTATAGGTACCAGAAACAGAATTGCCCATGGTTATGATAATGTATCGGATGACCTGATTTGGAGTATCATTATCAATCACTTACCCAAATTAAAAGAAGAAATTTCATTATTGCTCAAGGAATAATTATGAATTGTGCATAATTAATTGTAAATTAGTTTTTATGTTTAGAACACACACCTGCGGCGAATTACGCCTTTCAAACTCCGGACAACAAACAACCCTCTCGGGCTGGGTACAGCGCACCCGCAAAATGGGCGGTATGACTTTCGTGGATATACGCGACCGGTACGGCATTACTCAGTTGGTTTTCAATCAGGATGTAAATGCTAACCTTTGGGAACAGGCTAATAGACTGGGACGCGAATACGTTATTCAGGTAACTGGTACTGTGGCCGAGCGAAGTAGCAAGAATGTCAATATGGAAACCGGTGATGTTGAGATACTTGTATCTCAACTACAGGTGCTGAACGAGTCACTGACTCCACCGTTTACCATCGAAGAAAATACTGACGGCGGTGATGACATCCGCATGAAATACCGTTATTTGGACTTACGTCGTACTAATGTGCGCGAAAATCTGGAACTACGTCATCGTATCACCTTCGAAACTCGAAGATATTTAGACCAAATGAACTTTCTGGAAGTGGAAACGCCTATACTCATTGGTTCTACACCTGAGGGAGCACGCGACTTTGTGGTGCCTTCGCGCATGAATCCTGGTGAGTTTTATGCTTTGCCACAGTCTCCACAGCTGTTTAAGCAGCTGCTGATGGTGTCGGGCTTTGATCGTTATTTCCAGATTGCCAAGTGTTTCCGCGATGAAGACCTGCGTGCCGACCGCCAACCTGAGTTTACTCAGATTGACTGCGAAATGTCCTTTGTAGATCAGGAAGACGTGCTGAATTTGTTTGAAGGTATGATGAAACACCTCTTCAAATTCGTGAAAGATATTGATTTTGCTGAAGCTTTCCCACGTATGACCTGGCACGAAGCCATGCGTCTGTACGGTTCTGATAAACCTGATATCCGTTTCGGAATGGAGTTTGTAGAGCTGAAAAAAGAAGTTTCAGGGCATGATTTTGTAGTATTCGACAGCGTTCCGTATGTAGCAGGTATTTGTGCCACGGGATGTGCAGCTTATACCCGCAAGCAACTCGACGAACTGACAGATTTTGTCAAAAAACCGCAAATAGGAGCAAAGGGACTGGTATATATCCGTTGCGAAGCCGATGGAACATTTAAGTCTTCGGTGGATAAATTCTACTCCAACAACGACCTGAAAATTATTGCTGCTAAATTCAATGCCAAGCAGGGCGACCTGATATTGATTCTGGCAGGTGCTAAGATAAAGACTCAGAAGGCTTTATGCGAATTACGTCTGGAAGTAGGAGCAAGGCTGGGTCTTCGTGACAAGAATATCTTCAAACCTTTGTGGGTCATTGACTTCCCATTGTTTGAATGGGACGAAGAAACTCAACGCTATTATGCTACACACCACCCATTTACGTCACCAAATCTCGACGATGTACCTTTACTAGACAGCAATCCGGGCGATGTACGTGCAACTGCTTATGACATGGTAATCAACGGAGTAGAGCTTGGTGGTGGATCGATACGTATTCACGATTCGAAGCTTCAAAACCGCATGTTTGAACTACTTGGATTCACTCCTGAAAAGGCTCAGGCACAGTTTGGCTTCCTGATGAGCGCGTTTAAGTATGGTGCGCCACCGCATGGTGGACTGGCATTTGGGTTAGACCGTCTGGTTTCCTTGTTTGCCGGACTCGATACTATCCGTGACTGTATGGCTTTCCCGAAAAACAACTCGGGTAGGGACATAATGATTGATGCTCCGTCGGTTATCGACCAGTCACAGCTTGATGAACTGAATCTGGTGGTTAACATTAAGCCTGCTAAATAAGCCAAAATCTCCAACAGAATCCATTTTAACACAGAGCTCTTAAATAAATAAAAGTCAGGTGATTTCACCTGACTTTTATTTATTGCTACTATGTTGATTAATGAATTTTCTTTTAAAAAGGAATTTCAACTCTTATCTTTGTCCCTTCGCCCACAGTACTGATAATATCAAAATCGCCGTTATTCAACGTTATTAATTCTTTCATACTTATCAACCCGTATGAATCTTTATTTTTAAAATTCCTTTTTTCAAAACCAATCCCATTATCAATAATAACCAGTTGCAGTTTATTATCGTTTGCCGAAAATTGAACTGTAACTTCTGTTGCTTTAGCATGTTTCAATATGTTGTTGAACGATTCCTGAAGAATGCGGAATAATGCTATTTCATGCTCCGAATTCATGCTTGGATTAGTTAATGTGGTATCAAACTGACATTTAATGTTATGAGTTTCACCAAAATCACCGAGAAATACTTCAGTTGCTGCAATAAATCCAAGTAATTCAAGTTGTTCTGGTCTTAAGCCATTCATTATACGTCGGGCAGTTTTAATGCTATTATCGGTCTGTAAAATATAGGTTTCTAACTCTGCAATTACCTCATCTACTTCAACTACTTTTTTCATTTTCAGCAACTTATTCTTAAACACACCCATATCAATTTTTAAAGCTGCCAGGAATTGAGCAAGACTATCATGTATCTCCATTGTAATTGATAATCTTTCCTTTTCCCGTACTTTTTGAAGATGAGATGCAAAATTTCTCAATTGCTCTCTCGAATCTTTTAATTCCTGTTCAGCCTTCTTTCGCTTAGTGATATCGATAAACGTACAGACAACCTGATGAATAGTTTCGTCGGCGTTCAGACTTGGAAGGGCATCTACCAATAACCACACATACTCGCCCTTTAGAGGATGAAAAACTCCCATAACCACTCCTCTGACCGGAAGATGTGTGGCAATTGCCTGAGGAACCGGATGGGTTAAACCGGGAAAAGCTGAACCGTCTTCGTGGATAACATTCCAGTCCGGGTCAAAAGATGTTTTACCTAATAGTTGATCATTACTGATTCCAAGCAATTCAAGTGCCTTGGGGTTGCTTAATAATATCTCAGAATCAGGACCTTGAATAAGCACACCTACATGCATATCCCAAACCAGATTTTGGAATTTTGACTGGCTTTCCTTAAGTAATTCTTCCACCTGCTTACGTTGAGTAATGTCTTCCACAATACCCAGGTTATAAAGAAATTGACCATCCTTATCATAATTAGATGTTAATGTGAGCGATCCCCAAATCATCTGACCATCTTTACGAAAATATCGCTTTTCGGTTTTATAAACAGCTATCTCCCTTTTTAGCAGTTTTTGGATAAATACTAAATCTTTTTTCAAATCATCAGGATGGGAAATATCTGTAAAAGAGAATTGCTGAAGTTCAGCTTCTGTATAACCCATTATTTTGCAAAACTCTGAATTTGTTTGTATAAATCTGAAATCTTTATCAGCCATTACCATCCCGAAAGGACCATTTTCATACATATTTTTAAACCTGAATTCACTTTCGCTGAGTTGATATTCGGTGGTTCTCAAATTTTGAATATGCTTTCTAACCATAACAAACAACAATGCCGATGTAACGATAATGAAAAAAATACCTTTATATGTTTGAAATTTAGTCAATAAACTGTCATCAACAATGAGCATATCAAGCACTTTATCCGAAAATAGTATCCACAGAAATCCAAAAATTAAATAGCTAAGCGTGATTTTGAATTCAAACTTTAAATTCAGGAGAGAATCAGGTTTGTTTGTTTTCATCTGATGACTTTTAATGGTTATTAGGTATTGAAATTCAGAATTACCTCGCATCAAAGATATAAATAAAATTCATGCAACTTATATTTCATAAAAAAAAATATTTTTAATGAATTCAAAAAGTAGAGACTCAAAAATCGTCAGCTTGGTACAGTTATTGTTAGTAAAAAAAGCTTTGTTTATAAGTTTTCTGTCTTTTTACTAACTTCTCACACTGAATTTTATCAGCATGCAAATCAGTACAAAAAACCTGTTTAACTCAAAATTTCGTTTATCTCTAAGTTTATTTTTCTGCATTATCATTGGTCAATCTGTTTATTCTCAGACCTCTACAAATGTTATTAAACTATCCGGAAAAGTACTCTGTCACGAAAACGGAGAGTTGAAACCACTGTCATTTGCCACTGTCAGGCTATTATCTCCCAAAGATAGCACAATCATTTCAGGAACGAATACCAACGACAACGGAATGTTTGAACTGAAAGTTGTTACCGATAATCAATACCTCTTACTTATTTCGTGTGTGGGCTACCGCAATACTTATCAATTGGTTCCTGTTGATAAAAGTATGACTCAACTTATGCTCTCTGATATAGATGTCAATGAAGCAGCCATTTCGCTCAAAGAAGCCACGGTAGTGGGTAAGCGTGCTGCCATGGTGGTTAAGACTGATACCGTGGAGTTTAATGCAGCTGCTTATAAGCTCAGAGAAAATGCGGTGGCCGAAGATATGCTGAAACGATTACCCGGAATTACTCTTACCGAGGATGGTAAGATTCTGGTCAATGGAAAGGAAGTGAAAAAAGTGATGGTAGATGGAAAGGACTTTTTCCGCTCTAATCCCAATCTCACTATTAAAAACATTCCTGCTGAAATTATGGACAAACTTCAAATTATTGAAGATAAATCGGAACTTGCCAAACTGACCGGTGTGGATGACGGTGAAGAAAATATAACCATCAATATCACCATTCAGAAAGATAAAAAGCGTGGCTGGCTGGTAAGCAGTAATGTAGGGGCAGGAGAGGAGCTTAACGGTACGGAGGGTAATTTGATGCGTTACACCGTCAATACCTTTGCAGCAAGGCTGATGGACGATAAACAATTAGGAATAGTTGCCAACGGAAATAATATAAACGGAATGAGTGTTGGCAGTGGCGGAAGTACGGTAGGAAGCGGAAAACCCGGCTTAAACTCATCGCTTTCAGGTGGTATCAATTTCTCGTCGGGCAAAGCTAAGGATGCACCCTGGACTATCAACGGCGATTTATCTTATGGCTTTAATGAGCGTAAAGTTCGTCGCACTTCCATTCGTCAGTATTATTTGCAGGACAGTACATCCTATCAGACCGATACCATTCAGCAATACGTTCGCGATCAGGGATTGCGATTCAGTGCTAAAGTGGAAAGCCGGGCATTGGCAGGCTGGGTGTTTTCGTTTACTCCATCGGCTTCTTATACCACTACTTATAAGGATGATACCGGAAAAAGTCTGCTACAGGCCGGAAATGCAACCCGTGACTCGGTCAACTCAAATCACTATACTGCCGGTTCGGTAACTCCTGCATTCGATCTTGGTGCTACACTTACTGTTTCGCACGAATTTGCCAATAAACGCCGCAGACTTTCTATAAGTGTTGATTCCCGCTATTCCAACTCACTGGGTGATGGCGAAACGCTTGCTCAGTATTACTATTATCGTAACAGTCCGTCCAGCAGGATAGTGAACCGTAATCAACAATGGGAAACCAACAGTATGAGCTTCACAAACAGGCTTTATATGTCCTATATTGAACCGATTGGCGATAAACATTCGCTTCAGTTTGTTTATTGGGTTCAGTCAGGTCAGCGCGAAAATATCAAAAACAACTACAAACCCGACCTTATTACGGGCGAGTTCACTGTGCTTGATTTACCCTACAGCCGGAGTCTGGACAACAATACACTCACACAGCAGCTGGGTATGAGCTACCGGGGGGTGTTAAGCAAGCTTATCTATACCTTCGGACTCGATTTCAACCCATCGTTTATTCGTAGTCGCTCCTTTATTCAGGCTGCAGCAGCTTCGGGACTCGATTCTACGATAACCTATTTTCCAGGTTATCAGACCTTCAATTATGCGCCGAATGCCTATCTGATGTACAACATGGGCAAAGGAAAAAGTCTGCGTTTCGATTACCGGGGCCGTTCCGAAGCACCATCGGTCATACAACTTGACCCGTCTCGCGACGAATCCAACCCAACGAATATCCGAATGGGAAATCCGGCATTGCAACCACGTTTTACTCACTGGACACGCCTGCGTTACAACAATAACAATTCTGAAACCCAACAGGCCTTTATGATAAACATGGAAGGCAACTACATACTGAATGATATTATTAATTATACCAATTACGACGGCACCACGGGCGTAAAAACCACCATGCCAATCAACAAATCTGGTTCGTGGAATGCCAATGGTATCGTGATGTATAATCGGCCATTAAGTTCTAATTTTCAGGTAAATAGCTATACGACTGCCGGCATACGGAATAATATCGGTTATTCTTCGCTCAATGGTAAGAACAGCAGTCAGGAAACCGTGGCCACAACAGTCACAGCCAACGAAGACCTGGGCTTAACCTTCAAGTGGGACTGGCTTTATATGATGGCAAAAGCCAGCTATTCGCTTAATAATACCACTTATTCAGTAAGCAATATACTTCCGAAAAATACTTCGGTACTGGGTGGCTATTTTACTGCACAGCTCACGTTGCCTGATTCCTGGTATATTTCGTCGAATGTAAGCTACCGCAATATGACCGGTTTCTCGGCAGCCTATAACCGTCAGGAAATGCTCTGGAATGCCGAAATCAGTAAAAACTTTCTGAAATACAAAGCTGCTACCATTACATTGATTATCAACGATATACTTCAACAGCAACTCAGTGTGGCGCAACTAATTTCAAGTAATTATGTTGAAGATCAGCAATATAACACACTGAAAAGCTTTGTGATGCTTGCTTTTTCCTATAAGTTTAACACAATGGGCAAAGGGAAGTAGGGGAGAGTCAATTTTTTCAATCCTACCACCACCTAATTCCCGGTAATTTATCCCACTTACAGAATGGAAGGTATTCCTTAGTTCTGTTTTTTAAGAAGCTAAATAAGGGAAGATTTTTTGGCTGTTCGGTTTTCTACTAAGGGTAAAAAGGAAAAATAAGGTTTTTAATAGATCACACTAAATTGATTATTAGGTAATGAAATTAATCAGATAGTAGGCTAAGACCTTTTTTTCAACCTTAGTAGCAATAGAATTAGTGACGACAAAACCTTATTATTTCACTTTGGTCGTTGACTGTTGGTTCTGGGCAAGCCAATCGAAAATGCTGTGAGACGGTAAGCGGCATAGTCGTGCTAATCATTCTATTTTCTTATGTTTCATTTTATTTTTAGATTGCTATTTCCAATCTGTAATGTTCAATTGGCAAGAGTGTAGTAACTAATTTTTATTCTTCGTGTGACTTTGTATGCTTAGTGACTTAAGTAGTAAAAAACAAATAATATCGTATAATTCAATTTGAACAATAATAAGAATGGAACGCGGATTTACACTGATAAAGCGGATTTAAAAACGGATTTTAATTCCGACATGTCGGAATGATTTTCATGCATTTACAATCTTATCAGTCATGCTTGCATGACTAAAATCAGTTTAAAATCAGTATAATTATTATCCGTAAATATCAGCTTTATCAGTGTAAATCCGCGTTCAATTTATTTGATAAAATACGATATTATATTATGTCAATTACTTAGTAGTAAATCTATCATTGCTTCAATTTTTACTTTTAAATTCAATCAGCAAGAGAAGAGAGTAATACCCCACAATCTTTCCAAATATCCTATTATACATAATATAAATTATAGGAATAAATCACTCAGAATTCCAAATAGCTGTTACGTGGCTTATAAGTCCTCAAAACAACAGTTATTTATACCTGATTAGAAGTGCTGAGAATCGCGTGAATGAATTTATCCGGAACAAATTGCAGCAGAATAAAATTCTCAGAAAATTGTGGGAGAAAAAAACAAAATAAAAAAATCTAATTCCAACATTGAAAAATTATACCTGTTTGCGTTCTTTAATCTGCGGGATTGTATAAATACACGAATGTTGAATTATTGATAAAAATTATTCAGTCATTGCAAAATGCTTATTTATGCAGAAAATTGATAGTAACTTAACAGATAGTCATGCAAAATTATTTTTTGATACCCTACTCCTTATCCAATAATTTATACATAAATACATTAACTTAATATACGAATAGCTCCAACAGTGTATTTTAATGTTCAACCCACTTTGGTGTTGTGCTTTTGTGAGTTTATCTTCCACCGGTTGTGCTTCGCTTACAGTGAATAATTGAAAAAAGTATAAGAAGTGAAATTCATGTATTACTGAAATATAAATAGAACGCAGATTAGCGCTGATTAAGCGGATAAAAAAAAACGGATAGAAAATTACTTCGTAAATTGATCTGAAAACCTTCAATGTTTATACTTATTCATAAATATTTTTCTTCTATATTCAGCTTCTTTTCCATAATTCAACAGAAGACCAAGTTCTATTTTTGTTGCTTTCAGGTAATTAATCAGCTGACATTCATTCTCTTCTGATATTT
>CAIKVR010000019.1 GCA_903830915.1 uncultured Bacteroidales bacterium | reverse complement strand
GGCGGAATTGGCAGACGCACGGGACTCAAAATCCCGCGACAGCAATGTCATGAGGGTTCAACTCCCTCCCCCGGCACAACAAAAAAACGGGCTTCGTGAAGTGTACCCCGTTTAGTGGACACGAATAAAAAAGCAGGGTTTAGGCATTTAACGCCAACAAATGATCTCGGTATTCTACCGGGGTCATTTTGTTTCTATCCCACTGCGCGCGGTCGTGATTGTAGTATTGTACATAATTTTCAATGAGCAGTCTAATCTCCTCAAATGTTTTGCAACTTTTGTAATCAACGTCGTCTTTTAAATGTCCAAAGAATGATTCAATTGGAGCGTTATCTATGCAGTTTCCTTTTCTGGACATGGATTGAATCATTTCTGATTTTTTAACCTCGCTGATGTATTCAGGATTTGTGTAGTGAAACCCTTGATCGGAATGAATCAAAGCATCTTCGTATTTTTTCATTCTGTTGATTGTTCCAAGCACTAATTCCATTGTTATGTGTTGCGAAATATGCCACGCCACAATTTCTCCAGATGCGATATCTTTAATTACAGAAAGATAAGCAACTCGATTATTGTAAAACAAATATGTGATATCAGTGCAGAAAACTTTGCGAGGAATTATCTGATTAAAATTTCTTTTCAATTTGTTTTCAAATGTTCTGTGTTCTGCTGTTTTTTTCATGATTGCTTTGTAAGGATTTCTTTTTCTGATTTTTGCAACAAGATTGTATTTTTTCATTATGCGGATTATCTTTTTGTGGTTCATGATTATCCTCTTTTTCCTCTCTAAATTCATTTTGACTTGACGCCAGCCGTATTTAGATTTACCGGCTTCAAAGATTTCTTTGACGAGCAGATAATCGCCATGGTCTTTCGGAATTTTATCTGATTGTTTTAACCATTTGTAGTATCCTGATTTTGAAACTTCTGCAATATTGCATAGAAGTTTAACATCTCTTTTTAATGACCTGATGATTTGACATTTCTGAAACGATTTTAGTTTAAACTCTTTTTGCGGAGCTTGGCTAAAAAATCGTTCTCGGCTGTGAGGTATGCGACTTGCGCCTCCAGATATTTCATTTTTTCCTTTTCATTCTGCCAGTTGGTTTTTGGTCTGCCACCACCCTTACTCCTGCCGCGAGTTTCAACTGATAATTCTTTTGCTCCTTTAATTCTAAATACTTTCAGCCAGCGATGCAGACAATATCCTGGAATATTTATGCCAATCATATTGATATTAAATCCCGCGTCTCTGAATATTTGATTTGGAGATGCTCCTTCATTTTGATACCTTCTTACTGCCGATGCTTTAAAATCTTTGCGATAGCTTATTGATTTTCTGCTGCACTTTTCCACATTTGGATTTTGCAGAAGCCCCTTAATTTGTTCTTCACTAAAAATTCTTTTACTCATGTTGTTTGATTGTTAATGATAATATTCTAACCCATCTGTCTCTTCAATACAAAAAGCAGACACTTTCGTGTCCACTTTTTGGGGTACAGATCATATTCGGTGGCTTAATCTTTACAATGACCCTAAGTCGAGAGTAATGTCCACTCTTATTTTTTCTAAAAAGTCTTGAACGTGGCTTACTAAAATCATCGCTCCTTCAAATTTGTTAATTGCTTCTGCAATTACTGGAATGTGACGAAAATTTATATGATT
>CAIKVR010000018.1 GCA_903830915.1 uncultured Bacteroidales bacterium | reverse complement strand
TTTTCAAATTACTCATGATTGAAAATATTAATTTTACTCTACTGAACTTTTTTTAAAAGTATATTAAGTTCATTTTCATTGTTTATTCTATACAATTCCCAATAGATTGTATGTTTAATAGATTCATTGGGTTTCAATGTCTTCTCAGGACTCAGGCATTCCAGTTCTGCGAATTCTACATTCGAATAAATTGTTGCACTTGTTCCACCATCGGGATATGTTGTACCCTCATGGTAATTAAAACGTTCCACCATTAAAACATTATCAACCAAACCAGCTACCCAACCATCAGCATCAGCACCTACTTTTTGATGGTTTACCTCAATCGGATTGAGTTTCAACAGACCATTGTGTAATTCAAAATTATCTACTGCATAATTCTTTGCATCCGGCCATTTTGGGATGTCATATCCATTTCTGAAAACACTCTTCTTGTTCAATGGCATCCACATTGCTTTTGGTGCTCTAACTTGTGTCAAATTCCATATTGTCAATGGAATACTATCAAATATCGCATTTTTAGCAGGATACACTTTTATCATTTCTTGGTCAATTCTAATTTTCGTAGAATATGGTTCAAGATGAATTATACGAATCATTTTAACTCCCAAAAGCTCACTTACCGGACTTTCGATACGAATACCATTTTCTATTAACGAGTATGTATAAGGTCCGTTGTTTATCCACATGTCTGCCAACCTCCGACTACCATTTATTTTTTCAAAATAATTTTCAGAACAGGGATACACTCTATCTCCACCAATATTAGGCGAAATCGGGCTCCCATTTTCTAAGAATGCTTCACCCTCCTTCAAAGCTAAACCATACAACTTATGATTCTCATAAAGAATGTTCTTATCATCTATAAACCCGTAGTGCATAATTCTGCCAATTTGAGGAACTACAACCAGACTAACCTTCTCGTTTCGCAACTCTATTGCATCTTTCCAACCGTTGTAATTTATTTTTTCAATCATTATTTTAGGTGCTTTATTAATGTTTGACTTTGATCTCACAGGTTCATCTTTCCACATTACTTTTTGTTCAGTCCATGTTGGCCCATTAAAACTCCACTGGCCATTTTCAAAATAAAGAGGGTCAATACCGAGCTGTTCACGGGTTTCTGCATAAAGTGGCAAATGATCGATTGCAACAACAGTTTTTCCTTTTAACCAGTAATGGCAACAAATCCAGTCTTTACCATCCGGGCCTTCAAACACAGCATTGTGGCCTACTTCAACATAAGGATCTTTTGTATCTTCATACTTCACATGGTCGAAACCCTCTTCTTTAGCTAATTCCGCCCTGAATTCGTGCTTCCGGGTTCCAAAAATTGGATTATTAGGTGCGAGTTTCCAAGGTCCCAATGGACTTGAACTCTGAATTACACCTACTTCGTAACCCCGTGTCCACGACGAAAAAAACATCCAATATGAACCGTAACGTTTAATGACAAAAGGACCTTCAATGCCTGCATACATCCAATCAGGATTTCCGGGGTCTTTTGATCCAATTATTTTTGTAAAGCCATTTAAACCGTTGTTTTCATTCAGCAGCTTACCTGTTTGCAAATCAATCTCGGCTTGATATAAACCATCACCATTACAATACAGATAAGATCGTCCATCATCGTCATCAAAAAGGGTGGCATCATTGGTAAAGTTTTTATCAATTTCGAGCCCATTTGATGTTACAAGAGTATATTTCCCATCAATTTGCTTGGAGGAAAAAATCCATATTTTATGGTCGTCTCTACGTTGAGTTCCTGTTTTTGGACCTTCGTGACCTGAATTCACCGTAAGATAAAATATTCCCTTAATTTGGTGTATTTCAGGTGCCCAGAATCGACCGTTATACGGACAATCCTTTGGCAATTTTGAAGCATCAATGATCCAACCGGCATCTTCCCATTTCAATAAATCGTCAGAGACCATGAGTCGCACACCTGGATTTGGTCCACTCCACACTGGTTGAGAAGTACCTGTCATAAACCAACGCTTTCCTACTTTCAAAATCATGTTATCACGCAACGACTGAGAAATGTCGCTTGTTATTGGATTTTTATATCGAAAGATCTGCGTTATTTGCATTTTTTTTGGAGTGCCAATCGCATTCATTTTAAGTTTTGAATGCGCTGCCAACAAGAATCCTAAAACAGCAAAAAATGCAACTGTGTTTTTATTCATTCATGTTTTAGTATTACTAAACTAAAAAATCATTTTAAAATTGAATTTGAATAAGTGAATTCCTTAATAAGTCGGATATACTTTTAATTTCAAACTACTTTGAGTCAAATTCTGGAATGGCCCTGGAAATGTATGTTTGGGATTGTATTTCTTTCCAAAATAGTCCCAATTAATTATTAAGGGCGTGCCATTAGCATTTTCATAACCACAATCCGGAACACTTGCTTTGCCCAGTAATTCTGTAGTGACTAGTTTTCTTTTGGACCTTAACAGAGGCTCAGGCAAATTCATTAGGAGATAAGTTTGTCCTTTTTCCTCTACGAACTTGATTTTAAAATTTTCTTTCAGGACCAAAGGGTTTACCTCTTTGGTATAGGGACTCGCGCCGTTGAGATAGACGTTACCTGAGGTGAAAATTGGTATGGTGCATACATTGTAGGTACACAAACCAAAGCCTGATCCTCGTGGTGAATAGATTGGATTTTCTGGCAAAGTCTCTTTATTTTCCTTATCACTACCTTTTCCACAGTCACCAACAAAAATGTTATTGTAAAAGCGATGATCACCACCTGCAATAGAGGTTGAACCCGCCAATTCAGTTGAATGCGGCTTCATAAATGGAGTCAATCTGTCATGATCAGGATTTGAAATAATGATCCCGGTCATCAAATTGTGAGCGTAAGTACCGCCTTCGGACATGTCCCTGAGATTCTCCGACGAAAGAAACACATTATTGTCAAAAATAAATGGTCCGTGGTTCACCTCGGTATATACATCCTCTAAGATGTTGTCGTGAAACAGATTTGCGGAAACCCGTGTTCCCTGAGCCATCCAATCAAGCCAAAGGCCCCTGTTTGTGCGATAAATATGATTATGACTAATCTCCATATCAATAGCTCCATGAAACTTAATTCCCGCCATCTCCCATCCTGTGAACAACTGCTTCATATGGATGTCATGAATAGTGTTTCCGGTGATTGTACTGAAAATGCAACCAAGACTTCCTACTATGCCTGTTTGTTCACAATGTGAAATGGTGTTGTTGCGTACGATATGGTGGCCAATGTTTTCCTTAGTCCAGGGGATTCTGAAAGCAAGGGCTCGTTCGATGGTTTTAATATATCCATCAGCGCTGTTGGCAGATTTGTTGTCAAACTCGTCGCCATATTTTCCAAGAGTGATCCCGGAACAAATGGAGTGACTGATGATATTGTTCTCGATAATCCAGCCTTTACTCCAGTTCGTGCCTATTAAACCGATTTGCTCAGCAGTGGGTGGTGCCCAAGGAGTAGCCGCATCCTTCATGATAAAGCCGCGCACGGTGATAAAGTTCCGCCCCGGTTGGTCAGGATAAAAAACGGTCTGACGTGCGTTAACTTCTACTAGTTGCCGATTGGGATCTACATCCTTGAACTGAACCCAGATTGTGGTGTAATGATCGTCAACCTGACTGTACCAAAGTGGGTTCACACTGACAGGTTTCATCACATCTTCAAGACAGGGTGCTTCGGTAAGCCATTCCTCATTAAGATACACCGCACCTGTGTGATGCTTCCTGCCTTTGTCATCGAACCAGTCGCCGTGGATAAGATCACTGAAAGGATTAAACCTACCGAAAAACGAATTTGGTAATTTCGCTTGCCATACATTCTTTTGTACTTTTACCCAGTTTGTGAGAATCTCCGATCCTTTGATTACTACCTTCTCACTTGGTGCAGCACGATAAATAATACGTAATGAATCGGAAGTACCACCACGTGGTGGGTTGATGCGTTCACGATAGGTTCCGGTATGAACTGTAATAATATCACCAGGCTGTGCTGCCTGTGCTGCCCTACTAATGGTAAGAAAAGGATTTAAAGCTGACCCATCATTAGTATCATTCCCTTTTACTGAAACGTGATATTCTCTATTTTCAACCTGAATGCGATTATTGGCTTGTAGTTCATTTACCTGATCTCCGTTAAGGGAAAATTCAGAAATATCTCCATTTTTTTGGATGTTATTAGCCAACTGATAGTCAAAAGCCAGATTTCCATTTTGCGCTTTCAATAATAAAGCAACAAATAAGAATCCAACGGCAACCATTGTTTTCAAACTGATTGTTTTCATTTGTACAAGCTTTTATATCCAATTAATTTCAACGGCCCCATTAATCCGGAAGGTTTTAATGGCATGTTTTTATTCAGAATTTCTTCGATGGGCGAAGTTGTCCAAAGACTTTTTACTGATCCAAATTGATTTAAATCGCCAATAAAGCGATTTCTACAAACCGTTGCAACGCTTACTACCAAAGTGTTTTCTGTTTTCAGCAAGTCCTTTACCGACACACAAGTGTTCGATTGCCATGCATAAGCCAAGAATTTACCATTTAAAATTACTTCGGCCGTAGCATCCATCTTTCCAAGATTGAGAACAATTGAATCAGCAGAATTAACGAAATTTTTTGGAACAGTGAAATTAATCGTATATTTCGCTTTTCCGGCAAAATACTTAATAGAAGGATTCTCAAATTCTGTAAGGGATTTTAAACTCGTCACTTCAATTGGTTGAATCACTTCATCCGAAATAGGAAAGAACTCAATTTCAATTTTTAGATTAGGCATTTCCAACACGTTGGGCTGAGTAAGATTCGCTTTTATCAATTTGGCATTGTTAGTAGCAAAAGTATATTCTCCAGAATTTGAGTTTATGAAACCAAATTTCCCATTTTTATATTCAACCTGAGGAATGGCAAAAGTTGTATCAGCGAGTTGTTGCTGAGGGAATAATTGTTTTCCTTCCGATGCTACCTGCTGAATATAATGAGCAGGAGTTTCATTTTTGAATACAAATATCTTGGATTCATACGCTCTAAATGTAGATGGAATTCTGGTTTGGTTACCTTCGAAAGAATAAATAGCCGGTTTAGTAACATTTCCATTTTCAGCATTCCATATTTCAGGTGTCTTTCCATTTACACGGAATATTATCTCACGATTCAACGCTCTGTTTTGCTGGTTGAATACAAAATACATATCCGTATCATTCAACTTTTTGTGAATGAACATGAGTTCTTTTGGATTCTGTGTGTTGGTTGTCAGGTCGGGAATCACTTTTAATTGTTTAATTACTTCTGGAAGTGGTATCCCGGAAATTATTTTCCCCTTACCATAATAATTTTCAGTAGAATTTCCCCAAACGGCATCAGCTAATTGTTTAAAGGCTACAAAATCATTTTTAATATCGGTTACCGATAACATTTCAAGTGGTTTTGGACCATAAACAACAGCACCGTCTTTTACTAGTTCACCAATACGTTTCAGAGTTGAAAATTCCATTTTAATGCTGTTCTGCAACATCAATAATGAGAAACGTTGATTACCTCCTAAAGATAATTTTGCATCAACAACCTTGATTTTTTTATTCAGCATATCGTTGTTGCATGCATTGGGCACAGTACCATAAGGTAAATCATTTACAAAGCTTTTGCTGTAAAATAAGGGTAATTCGTCGCCAATATAAAATAGCACATCAACAATAGGTTCACCTTTTTGAAGTAGATATTGAACACGTGCCTGATATTTCAGCCAATCCAGATTAAATTCCCATACAGGATTGTTACGGTTATAATGTCCACCAAATTTTCCCAAGGTCATACCCGGTTTTTTATCAAATGGTTGAAGAATATTACTGTGCAAAATGATTTGATTTACACCGGAACAAAATGCCGCATCTCCAAAAGGTTTTAAATCGCCGGGAGCCTCAGAATAATGTGCAAAACCTGTATACGCCTCTGAGCCTATAATTTGTTTATTAAAAGCTAATGCCGAATAGGTTGGCATACAGGAAGCTGGTTTATTGGATGGATTATACTCAGATAATTTATTTTGATTTGCATTCGCCCAAAACTCGGTCATGGGCATATCAATATATTCATTTGTCTTTAAGGCATCCGATGGAGGATATGCACCCCAACCACCATAAATTGATTCTCCATGATATTCCATTCCATTGCGGTGACTCAAATCCGCAAAATGCTTGTAGAAATTCTGGTCAATTAAATCGGAAATTGTTTTACGAAAATCGAACAGAAACGCTTCAGACAAATCGGTACTTCCAACAGTTTCGCCACACAAAACAGGAATCCAGGGAAGAATACTGTATCCTCTGCGAACTTGGAATTCTTTAGCAAATTTTTTTGTCCAAGTTTGAAATTGAGCTTCCCAACTATCCATTAAAAAGAATTTCAAAGTATTACCTTTGAACTCCCCGGCTGCTTCCACCAATTTCTTTCCGTAGCTATTGATATGAACATTTAAAGCTGTAGTGTCCATCTTGTCTACTTCTAATCCTTCGCCATCCTTTGAAGCTGGATCAACTTTAACGTCGGTGGAAGTGTAACCAAAACGAATAATCTGCCAACGTCCCTTCGGTGCATTCCATTTCAGCGTTCCATCAGCCGACATATAACTCGTAATGTCGATTACTGAATTTTCAGAAATTGGAGTTACATTATTCTTTGTATTCACATCCAGTACATTTTCGTTCAAATCATACACTGAGGCTGTTTTCTCAAAAAAAGAGCTAACAGGAGTTTGAAAAAGTGCTTGTTCATTGTCTTTCAGCAATTCCAATTCGGCAATTGGTAAAGCATCAAAATAGACAAAACTTGTTTTTACAAGTTCGAGGCGATAATACCTTGCCTTTGTTATGGGGAAAGTTACTGTAATAGATTTGTTGCAACCTACAGATTTTAAATCAGCAACTTTATTAAACACCTTACCATCATTTGAGCTTAACAATGTAAAATTTAGAGTAATTTTTCCATTATCAACTAAAACTAAGTCCCAGCAAAATGGCAAATGTGGATACAGAACTAATTTATTAGTCGTAAAATCATTATCAAAACTTATATCAACTACCTGATTTTTCTTGAAGTCGATTTCACTTTTTGGA
>CAIKVR010000017.1 GCA_903830915.1 uncultured Bacteroidales bacterium | reverse complement strand
GTCCGACAAGCCTTTTTGTAATATCTTATTATTTTGACAATTTACATAGGTGTTACATCTCACGATTAGCTAATCTGCAAGTGCCACCACCAAAATTTGTTTATAGTCAAAATTGTTTTCATTTCTTTTTGTTTGATTTACGGGTGCAAAGATGATAAATTATTTTTATTTGTGCAAGAAAATGATAGTTTTTCACGATTTTTACAATCTATTCTGTGATTAAAGCCGAAATAATTATTTTTTCAACAAGTACATTTTTATCGTAAATAGTATAAATAATGGTTGTTTTCTTAAAATTTACACGACGAGCATTTTGGCCATATTGTAAAATAGTTTTATGTTCCGAAATTTGTATTGAACCAGCATGCTTGCTCAATTCAGAAATTTCTTTCACTATACCTGCTGCATATCTTCTTGCAGTTTCAGGAGCTTTGTATGTGTTGGCAATAAAATAAGCAATATCCTTTAAATCAACCCTCGCTTGTTTGGAAAGTATTATTTTATACCTTTCCATTTGTTCTCAAGTCAAATCCAAAGTGTTCCTCAAGATGTTTCCAAAATTCTTCTACACCCTCTTCTAAAGTTATTGATCCTTCGGGTAATTCTACGGGTTCATTATAAGTCAACTGAACTACACGTTTGTGTTTTTCCAATTCACGTACCAGTTTTCTACCAGTCGGTGTGCTTATATCTATATTGGCTGTAACAGTCATGATTTATTGAAGTATTTGATAAGCAAATATAGGTCAAATTATTTATTGAATAACAAACATGAGCTTTAAATTGTTGAGATTACTTTATCCCCAGTTTTTTCAAGATTTCCTTTGGAACAGCGTCTTTATGCACCAGAATATCAATGGTTTTGTGTTTTACAAAAGTTTCGCTGGCATACCATATTCCTTTGTATTTGGAGTCTGTTCCCCACGAGTTTTTCACCAGATAGTATTTGGTTCCGTTTTGGTCGGTAGCAGTGCCAAAAATCACCATTCCGTGGTCGTCGGTGGTTTGGAAGTTATCAAAAGCCTGCTGACGAATTTCGGGAGTTACTTTCACTTCGGGTTGCGGTCCTTTTACTTTATAAATTTTCTCATCGATTTCCTTTTGAGTCAAGTTCAACCATTTAGCCTGATCACTGCCGGGTAAGTTAGCCACTTTGGTTTCAGGGTCTACAGCCACACCGTTGCGGGTAAAGCCTTTCTCGCTCACGTCCGAAGCCCATGCCACACAATAACCTTTGTTGATGGCGTTATCAAAAATGCTCATAAATTCATCCAATGGCAGGTTGTATGAGTCAGACCAACGCCAGTTGTCGGGTATTTCGACCACAAACGGTTTATAATAAGGGTGATGTGTAAACGAAGTCAGTGAAACATAATCGTCCAGATTCAAGCCGAGTGACTGAAAGTAACTTTGCGGGTTGTATTTTTTGCCATCAGCAGTAAATTCGGTCGGACATTTCCCCAGATAGGCATCCAAAATACCATCAAAACCGGTTTTCCATGCTGTGGACAGTTTTTTGTTAGGATTGGATACAATAACTTTTACATAAGCTTCTGTCAAAGCATCCAATTCTCCGTGTTTATGTTTTTCTTCGCCGTAATTGAGTCCGGTCATTTCTTTATCCGGTACAACTCCATATTTTTGAAGTGCATAAACCACGTCGTAAAATGAACCTCCGGCAGCAAAATTAATAGTTCCATTCATACGAACATATTTATAGGCTTTATCGGAATAGGTGCGGTGAACCACGTACATTTCTGATAAATCAACTTCGGGTTTGCCCATGCGGAGCAATTCCGATTCGAAAAATCCAAGTGTGGAGAAACACCAGCAAGTTCCTGAACTGGCCTGATTTTTTACCGGAGTAATTTTGTTCTGCTTTACGATAGTGAATTTGAAAGAATCAACCTTTGCGGTGTCTTTTTCTGCTTTTTCAGCAAATGTGCTTCCGGCTATAACCAAAAGCGAAATGAATAGAATTAGTTTTTTCATATTTTCTTATGGGTTTTCGCGATTTATAATCGCGGTTATTGATTATTTGCGGTTTTAAACCGCAAGACCCGTTTACTTTACAGGTATATTTTCCAATGTAGCAAGCAGATAATCCCAGAATTTCTGCACAGTGGAGATGTTTACTTTTTCATCAGGTGAATGTGGATAACGAATGGTAGGACCAAACGAAATCATATCCATTTTAGGGTAATGTGTACCCAAAATACCGCATTCCAGTCCGGCATGAATAATCATTACCTTTGGGGGTTTTGCCAAATTTATCTTCGTACACTTTGCTCATTACTTTCAAGATTGGCGATTCAAGATTTGGTTTCCAACCCGGATATCCACCTACTAAG
>CAIKVR010000016.1 GCA_903830915.1 uncultured Bacteroidales bacterium | reverse complement strand
TGTTATTTTTGCATCAGTTGATTATCAAAAATATGATATTTATGCCAACACCATAGGGAATATTATTTGGCCAAGACAGGCTGGTTCCACTGGTTCTTCTAATGATTATACTGCTCCAGTTGCAAGCGCTTCAGCTTTTTGTGTAAACAATAATTCGGCTAATAAATATTTTATTGGTAACAGAACTCAATCAGAAATTCTCAGTTTCTTCAATAACATGCCACCAGGTATTTCGTATAATACTAGTAATTGTGTAGACGGTGTTTGTAATGGTACGGAGTGTGACAATTATTAAAAAAATTGTACTTTTTGTTGTATTATCATATAACATTTAGTATCTTTGCAGCATGAAAAGAAAAATCATCTTATATGGAGATTATTATCTAAGTTTTCTTAAAAAACTTACGATAAATGAAAAAGTAAAATTAGAGAAGGCAATTATATTGCTCGAAAATGAAGATAGAATTCCACATCATTACATCAAGTTTATACGTGATGGTGTTTATGAATTTAGGATGAATTACGGTAACAACGAATTTAGGGTTTTCTTTATTTATGATGGAAATACAATAGTGGTGCTTTTTAATGGTTTCAAAAAGAAGACTCAAAAAACTCCACAAAACGAAATTGAAAAAGCAATCAAACTTAAAAATGATTATTATGAGCAAAAACGAAATTGAATTAATTGACTATAGTGCCATACTTGCTGAACAGTTTGGCGAAGAAGGATCGGCAACCCGTGAAAAAGCGATAGAAGAAGCATGGGAAGACTATAATGCTCAAATACTGCACGATGCACGTAAAAATGCACGGCTTTCGCAAGCGCAATTAGCCGAAAGAATTGGAGCCGACAAGGGGTATATTTCACGCATTGAACGCGGACTGATAGTTCCTTCCATTGCCACGTTTTACAAAATAGCTGCTGCCATGGGCTTGAGCGTGGAACTGCGACCAAATTAAAATTTATATTTATCTATCAATGCCGTTTAGTTAAGCATTTAAAAAGAAATAAGAGGGAAATCAGGTAGTTTACCCCCGTCCATTCGGATATGTTCATTGAATGAGAAAATGGTTGTGCTGGTTGTTGGGATTTGCCGCTCGGTTTACCGCTTGGCTTGCCAAGAATCCCAACTGTAAGTATTATAAGGATTTGTAATCCGAAAACAAAAAATACACTTTACATCCTGAAGTGCTACTGGATTTTTGGCAAGCCAAGCGGCAGAGCCGAGCGAAAAATCCAAAGAATACAAGAACTGTGATTACAAATCCCAGTGACAGTAAGCAAGCTTTATACAATTAAAAAAAAATATCCATGAGGTCGGGGATTCAAAAATCTCAATTATTTTGGTATCAATTTAAAATGAACATTGTATCTTTGCCATACAATATAAAAGAGATTAGATCATGTTAATAAAGGCGGAAATAAATATTTCAACACCTGCGGGGCGTAAAATAGCACGTGAACTTGACAAGCATAAAAAACAAGTCAAAATTTACGCGCCAAAACCTGAAGGTAAGACTTATAGCATAGATGAGGTTTACGAGAAAGGTATAGCCAAATTAAGCAATCATTACGGCATCGATGTTAGTAAGTTAAAATAAAAAGGTATCGTGTTGAATTATCCGAACAAGCTGAAAAAGATATTGACAGCTATACGGATTTTATAATTTACGAATCAATGCCGTTTAGTTAAGCATTAAAAATAAATAAGGGGGAAATCAGGTAATATATTCTCTCTACTAAGGGTTAAGAATCAATATAAATCAGGGATTTAAGCCCTTAGTAGATAAAATTAAACAAGCAAAAACACCCTTATTCCCTTATTTGTATCTTGCTTAAATTTGAAATCCCTTATCTAAACGACATTGATTTACGAATATCATGCACCTTTAACTGGAGCAAGACATTATAACGGATTATTCAATGTCATTAAATCACTAACAGTTATCGCCGAATCACTCCCCATTTCAAACAAACCTGAATTACAAAAGTTTGGATTTAATGTGCGAAAAATAAATTATCACAAAATGAGTATTATTTATACCGTTCATGATAAAATTGTTTACATACATACCATTCTTCCTCAGGGATTATTAACCGGAAAATAAGTAAACCAAAACCCTAAATAGCTTAAGAAAAAAATCCTGTTTCGGTTTCGAAACAGGATTTTCTTATCTGTCCTGTCCTTCGGTTAACTCGATACTACATCAAAAGCTCTATCTTTGTAACCTTTCACACAAACTCAATCTATGCAATTCTACCTCGCACCGCTTCAGGGACTTACCGACTGGATTTTCCGGGAATCGTTTAGTCAACATATTGGTCCGTTCGACAAGACTTTTACGCCTTTTATACGTGTGCAGGGTGGGGAATTTTACCGTCCGAGTCAGTGTAACGATTTGCTGCCAGCTCATAACGTTTTTCAGAAGCCTGTTCCGCAGTTTCTGGGCAATACAGTTGAATCATTCAAACGCTTTGAAGAATTATGTGAGGCACACGGTTATGTAGAAGCAAACATTAATATGGGTTGTCCATACCCGATGGTAACCGGCAAAGGAATGGGTGCAGGATTATTGGCGCATCCCACCGAAGTGGCGAAATTGCTTGAGGGTATTTTTGCCGAAACAAAACTAAAGATTTCCATCAAAACCCGGCTTGGACATGAAAACGCAACTGAATTTGAACCCTTGATTCCGATTTTCAATGCATTTCCGTTGGAAGAACTGATTATTCATCCCCGAATAGCGAAACAACAATATAAAGGTGAAGCGGATTTACTAGCTTTTGCAGAATATGCGAGTCGGATAAATCATCCGGTTTGTTACAATGGCGATATTCTGACGGTGGCAGATATTGAAAAAGTGCATGCATTAGCACCTCAAATTGATCGGTTTATGATCGGGCGTGGAATACTTCAAAATCCTTTTCTGCTGTATAAAATCAGGAAACAAGAACTTACGCAAACCGAAAGAGTGAAAATGCTTCGGAACTTTCATATCTCCATCATCGAGCATTGCAAACAAAAATACTCGGGTGATTTACACATACTCAAACGCTTTGAAGAGTTATGGGAATATCATGCGGTTGGATTTGAAAACGGTCACAAAATCTACAAGCAGGTGAAAAAGTGCAAAACACTGGCACAGTATGAAGGGGTGGTTTTCAAAGCAATCAATGAGATGAATTAACTCTCAGCATATATCTGACGAACCGAATATGCCTATTAAAAATGAACATGGTTTTGCTGCCTGACTTGCCTGGAATCTAAAATAAGTAAAACCACTTTACAACCGGATTAATCTGTGGATTAAGATTATTGCTAAACTC
Source organism: uncultured Bacteroidales bacterium (assembly GCA_903830915.1). GTDB lineage: Bacteria > Bacteroidota > Bacteroidia > Bacteroidales > Paludibacteraceae > Paludibacter. The sequence continues at coordinate 190 of CAIKVR010000016.1, read as the reverse complement.
ATTATCGTTGATACCAACCAATGCAAGAGTTGTAATAACATAACTCAACGATATCATCCTCCTCCTTTAGATTATGAAGTCGTCTTGACTTTTATAATGTTGCTATTTTTGAGAATTTATTGCTGATATGAATCGGGTCTCGCGAGAGATCGGAAGAGCGTCGTGTAGGGAAAGAGTGTAGGCGATAGTG
>CAIKVR010000015.1 GCA_903830915.1 uncultured Bacteroidales bacterium | reverse complement strand
TGTTTAAATCCAATACTGGAGCAGACACTTACTGTCAAATTCAATCTCTCACGCAAACTGCCAAAAAGAATAATCAAAATCCTTTCTTGGTAATCCTTGCCGTGACAAATAACTATTGATCGATTTTTAGCGGTGCTGAGTAGTTACTAATTATTTAGTTTTGTTTGAAGGAGTAAAATAAACTTTTTTTAACCCTATACCTTTGGGGAGTAGGGTTATTAATTTTATTTTTCATGACTTCAAAGAACTTTATTTGTTATTATTATTGATTATTTTATGTAATTTCCATGATTCCTATTTGTATGTCTTTGCACTTCAAATATACAAATAATTATTTGATTATCAAACAAATATATCAAATATGTCTTCAAAAGAATTGCGATTTTTTCGTTTCTCTATCCAATGTCCTGTTGAGAATATAATGTAGATTTTTCTTATGCTTTTGCCCATTTGGATTTTAGTCTTTCTTATAATCTGACGTATTATTCTTGCATTGTCCACTAAAGTATTTATACATTTAAATAGACTTATCAATCGATGTTCTTTGCCACTTTGATAGCTACGAAAAGGATAAATTATATTCCAAAAAACAACAATCCAAAGTAGATTCATGTAAAGTGTTGTTTTAAAGCGATCAGGTTTCATTTTTTGCAATTCGTCAATCTTCATTAACGACTTCCACGTTTTGAAAATCAATTCAATTTGCCAACGAACACGATATAAATCGCACACTTTTTCTTTTGCTAAAGCTTCTGTTGGTACATTACAAATAAATAGATTGAAATACGCTCTTGCTTTAAACTCGTCAGTGATATTTTGTTTCCTCTTTTTATTTTCTTTATTCCTTTTTCTAACTCTTTCTATTTGAACTTCTTGGGGCAGTAATGCAATTACCAAACGCAATGGCATTCTTTTTTTTCCCACAAACACATTTAAATCTTTATACTGAATTCCAGTGTTTTTCATTTCATCATATATCAATCTAAAATCCAATGGTTGAGCTGTTTCTTGCGTTGCATAGACATTGGACGAATGGCATAATCGACTAATAAAATACGCCTGTTTTTTACAAATAGTTTCGATTACATTGTCGCTGTAATAACCCAAATCTCGTATTATTAAATCGTATTTCTGGATTTTATCCTGCTTGCTTGATGCATCTTTACTATCATTTTTTGATTGAGCTTGTAAATCTAAGTCGGTGATTTTGCCTGTTTGTAAATCGTATTCGAACTGAATACTAACCCCTGCTTCCGATCCAGAGCCACCACTACCTGGAAACTCATTTTTTAATAAATCGTGGATATTGAATTTGGTGGAATCTTTTATTAAAATCCGATTGAATATCTCTAGTGAATTAAAAGTATGAGTATCTAAAATTTGTGTAGCAATAGCCTCTTCTAACAATGATTTTGAAAAAGCTACACTTGCTGATGAAAAACGACTGTCTAAACCTTGTTTACTCAAAGTTATAGAATGCTCGGCAGGAGCTTCCTTTACTATCTGTTGTAAACTTGGTGTTTCGCTCGATACAGCATAAAACATTAAATCAATGAACGCTTGGGGAGTGATTTTTTTACTCACTCGTTTTAAAAATCCAGTCTTTCTGGCTATTTCTTCAATCTTTTTTGATTGAAATACAGAATGTAAATTACTTTGTACCCCTTGTATTATACATTGGATACCCCCATATAAACTATATCTTTTTTCTTAGCTTGACGGCTATGCCTTAAAGGGGATGTGTAGTTACCTTAGTCTCGTATTTTGGCTTCTCAAATTAATAGCTAATCATTTCGAAAACCACTCTTTACATCCCCATAAACTACTATTTCCTTTATCCTTCTCATCTTGCTTCCTCTCTATTTGGAGAGGGTTAGGGTGAGGTCTGGAGAAGGTGTCCGAAGTACGGAAGAGGTCGGGGCTTGGGGCCGTATTTCTTACATTTCATTAATTTATATATTGGAATTCCTCATCTCTAATGCTATCAACTATCAACTGTTCACTGTCAACTAACTTTAAGCACTTTCCCACACCCCGCATATTTCACTTCCACCGGTTCGCCTGTAAATCCTACTGTACCAAATTCTATTCCCATACTTACCAGCACTGTTACTTCATCGGTAACTAAGGCCTGCTCCTTTTCTGTCATCTGTACGGTTAGGGTTTGTTCGTTTTGTATGCCCTGCGTTTGAACCCACTCGCTGGTATATACTTCACTTACACCGTTCAGGTTTAGTTCGGCAGGTAGGTATGCCTGTTCAGTTTCGCTGTAATGCCAGTCGGTTACTGTACCCAGCACCAAAATTAAGCGGTAGTAGGGCAGGTGCTGAATGTTCAGGATATATTCGCTATTTTGATAGAATTACCTATTTTAATTCTGGCATAAATTTCTCAAAAAACAGGTATATATTTGATAATTAATGAAATATACCGAAAAATATATATTATTTGACCGTAAAATTATAAAATGAATAGATTTTAAACTAATTCAGCGTTATTTAAAGTGCAATATATCTGTCGATTACTGATTTATGGTGGTATTCATGTGTATAAATTTTATTTACAATAAATAATAAATAGTGTACTTTTATCCTATAATAGTGATAGCATTACTATTTCATACTTACTTTTGACATCAATCAGATATAAATAATTGAAAATAAGTATAATAATTCACTTTTTATAAGAAATAATTATGAAGAAACTCTACACATTAATTGTAATTTTATTAGTTGCAGGTACTAATATGTTTGCTCAATGGAGTGCAACTAACCTCTCAGGGAATATCAATATTGTTTTTGCTAATGGTACAATACTTTTAGTTGGTACTAACGGTGGAAGTGGTGTTTTGGTGACTTTCGATGATGGTACAAGTTGGGGAGCGGCTAATGTTGGTATGGACCAATATCCTGATGTCAGGGCTTTTGCGGCAAATTCAACATATATATATGCTGGCACAACAGGTGGTGTATATCGTTCGTTAAACAACGGTACTTATAATTGGACAAAAGTTCTCAATAATGCCAGTTGTTCTTCACTACTTATAAATAGCTCCGGTATTTATGCAGGAACAATGGGTGGTGGTGTTTATTTCTCGGCAAATAATGGCACATCCTGGACTCAAGTGAATAATGGTTTATCAATGCTTTATGTTTATTCATTGGCTTATAATGGAACTTATTTATTTGCCGGCACCTATCACAATGGTTCTACACCCGGTGCAGGTGTTTTCAGGTCAAGTGATAATGGGCAAACCTGGACTCCGGTGAATAATGGAATGTCTAACACTAATATCATGTCTTTCGCAGTTAAAGGAACCATACTTTTTGCCGGAACTGATGGTGGTGGTATTTTCCGAACCACTGATAATGGCAATAACTGGATTAATGTGGCAGGTGGTGTTGCTCATACGCTGAAAGTATTTTGTGGAACGGATCTTTATGCAGGATTTTTGTCGGGAGGAGGCATTAGCCGTTCATCTGATAATGGAAATACATGGACAGCTTATAGCATCGGACTTCCAAACACTGGTGGATATACGGTTATGAGTATCGACGCCAGTAGTACCAAACTTTTTGCCGGAACATTGGGTGGTGGTGTTGCTAAGGCTGATAAAAATTGTGTAACACAATCTGCAGCTTGCATTTCATGGAATTTGACAAGTTCACAAGCTGTAACTTCAACCAGTGGAAATATTTCAGGACAATCGGAAATCATTAGCACAGGCTCATCAGCACCGCTAATGCAGGTTTATGGTTATAACAATGGTCAGGAACTTTGGGTTGGAAATACCGGTTGGGTGCCTTTCCCAACAAATACACCGGCAGAAGATCCGTTGCGTTATTTGCAGTTTAATGCTTCACCAACAGCGGGAAATAATTTTACAGTTAATAGTGTTTCATTTAATTACGGTGATACTCCATTAAGTACCGATTTTAATATTCTGAGTTTTCTTGCCTATTATTCCACCGATGGTTGGACGACCCGCACGCTTTTAAATTCGTCGGCATTGATATATAAAAATACAGCCATGAATACATTCACCGTTTCGGGGTTGAGTGTGCCGGTTGCCAACGGACAAACTTTTTCGTTGCGCATTTATCCTTATCCTATTTTACACGGCATAGCCATGACACCTACCTTTGCCATACATAACAACGTATCCATTTGTGGAACAACAGAAACAGTAAAAACGGGTTCAATCTGTGGTCAGAAATTCAACGATTTGAATGGTAATGGAGTTCAAGACCCCGGCGAACCCGGACTAGCAAACTGGGTAATTGCGCTGAAAACTCAAAATGCAGCAGGTTGGGTAATACTAAAAGATACCACCGATGTAAATGGTAATTACTGTTTCAATAATCTGCCGGCCGGAACATATACAATCTCTGAAATAAATCAAAGTGGCTGGATACAAACATATCCTGCGAATCCGGGAACACATACAGTTATTCTTACTGAAGGACAGAATGTTACCGGAATTGATTTTGGAAATACAGCTAATCTGGCTAAAAACTGTATTAGTCCTCCGTCGGGTATGGTAGGATGGTGGCCGGGTGATAATAACTCCCTGGATATTTCAGGACTGAATAACAATGGAACACTTATAGGTGGAGCAACTTATACGAACGGCAAGGTTGCAGATGCTTTCAAGGTTGCTACAGTCTCAGACTTAGTTACAATACCTGATAATTCGTCTTTAAATTTTGGAACGGGTAATTTCTCCATTGATGCATGGATTCAGACAACCGACTCATTATCTGCAATTGCAATTGTTGATAAATTAATTATGACAGGTGATATTTGGAATTGGACCAACATAAATATTCTTGGTTATGGTCTTTTTATTCAACAGGGAGAATTGGTGTTTCATATGGGCCAAGGTGCCATTTCAATTGACAAACGTGTTACTTTGAACAATATTGCGGATGGTAAATGGCATTTTGCAGCAGTAACAGTTGATCGTATGAATGCTTCCGGAGGTAAAATGTTTATTGATGGAAATATGGTTCTTAGTTTTGACCCTACTCTTGTTCCAAATTCCATTAATAATACACGAGCATTGACTTTAGGAGAGCTAATAGCCACTACAAATTCTACACCTATTGTTACAAAAATTGATGAAGTTGAAATTTTCAACAGAGCATTGCAGGATTCCGAAATAACGGCATTATTTAATGCTGATGCTGCGGGTAAATGTAAACTGGGGGCTATTTGTGGCCAAAAATTCAATGATTTGAATGGCAACGGTGTGAAAGATTCCGGCGAATCGGGGCTTGCTAACTGGGTAATTTCGACTAAAATACAAAATGCAGCAGGGTGGGTTATCATTAAAGATACCACCGATGTAAATGGTAATTACTGTTTCAATAATCTGCAGGCCGGAACATATACAATCTCTGAAATAAATCAAAGTGGCTGGATACAAACATATCCTGCGAATCTGGGAACACATACAGTTATTCTTACTGAAGGACAGAATATAACTGGAATTGATTTTGGAAATAAACAGTCGTCATGTGTTAAGGCATGGACACCGCTTACTACAGGAACTAATGGTGAGGTTTGGGCACTTGCCGTTATCGGAACGGATTTATATGTAGGTGGTAACTTTACAACAGCCGGTGGAAATACCGCAAATCATATTGCCAAATGGAATGGTTCATCATGGACCCCGCTTATTAGTGCCAATACAAGTGTAAATGGAATAAATGGAATGGTAAGTGCTCTCACAGTTATTGGAACGGATTTGTACGCCGGTGGTTGGTTTACAGATGCTGGAGGAGTTCCGGCATTAAATGTGGCTAAATGGGATGGTTCAAACTGGACAGCTTTAGGAAGTGGGATTTCTGCTGCGGGTGCTATCAATGCCCTTGTTGCTATGGGGAATAATATTTACGCCACAACCTATATACTCGATCCGGCATTGGGTGGACAAGGCAATATCATTGCCAAATGGGATGGATCTGGCTGGTCTCAATTTACTTCAATGGATGATTATGTTTCCACCTTTTTGGTTGATGGAACAAATCTGTATGCCGGAGGACAATTTACAATGATTGGAACCGTACCAGCAAATCATATTGCCAAGTGGGATGGAACCAACTGGACGGCACTGGGCGTTGGCACTGATTTCTATATAGGAGGAGCGGGTCTCGAAATGATGAGTGGAAAATTATATGTAGGAGGTAGATTTATTAATGCCGGTGGAAGTTCTGCCAATTTTATTGCAGGTTGGGATGGTTCGGCCTGGTCTGCATTCGGCAGTGGTTCAAACATTGGTATGAATAATGAAGTAGAAGCTGTCAAAACAATGGGAGGTGAATTGTATGCTTCAGGCAGTTTCACAACGGCCGAAGGTGTTACTGCCAATAGTATAGCCAAATGGGATGGAACTACTTGGTCGCCTCTCGGAACAGGGATGAACGATGGAGTTTGGCGGCTGGCTGTAGTTGGTTCGGATTTGTATGCAGGGGGTATATTTACAACGGCCGGTAGTGTAAGTGCAAATTATATTGCTAAATATTCATGTGATTTACAAACTGTTATTAATGATTTGAATTTGAATCAATCAAATCAATTATATCAAAATCAACCAAATCCATTCAGTTCAACAACGTGTATAAAGTATTATGTGCCTGAAGCCGGATTGGTGAAATTAAGCGTATATGATATTTTTGGTAAGGAAATTAATGTGCTGGTTAGTGAAGTAAATGAAAGCGGATATTACGAACGAACCTTTGATGCTAAAAACCTGACGAGTGGAATCTATTTTTATTCAATTTCTACAAATGGACGTACACAAAGTAGAAAAATGATATTGATTAAATAAAATGTCTGGTTTTTTAATAAATTGTTGCTTTAAAAATAGAGAATAGAGATGAGAATCAATAAAATAAAATTCAATATAGTATTGCTGTTTTGCTTTCTGTTAACGGGATTGCAAGCACAGGAAACTGTTACTACAGCAGGTGGTAACGCTTCGGGAACTGGAGGCTCTGCAACCTACACAATTGGACAGATGGCATACATTACAAATAGCAGCAATGGTGTTGGTTCTGAATGGCAAGGCGTGCAACAGGCTTACGAAATTTCAGTTGCTACAGAAATAAATAATACAAAAAGTATTAGCTTGCAATACTCAGCTTTTCCAAATCCAACCAGCAGTTTCATTAAGTTGAGAACAGAAGAAATTAATACCGATAAACTTTCATATCAACTTTATGATATCAATGGAAAACTAATAGAAGATAAAATATTGAACAACTTGGAAACAATCATTGATATGGGTCAACTAGAGCCTGCCACTTATTTTCTAAAGGTTATCCGAAATTTAAGTGTAATGAAGTCATTTAAAATCATTAAAAACTAATTTATATGAAAAAGATATTTACAATTTTAGCTGTAGTTTTATTTAGTGTAAGCATATTTGCTCAATCACCCCCTCAAAAAATGAGCTATCAGGCCATTATCAGAAACAGTTCTAATGCGATAGTAACTTCTACGTTAGTAGGCATGAAAATAAGTATTTTACAAGCTTCACCTATGGGTGGTACGAGTCCTGTTTATGTTGAAACCCAAATGCCGACCACTAATATTAATGGGTTGGTAGTTTTAGAAGTTGGCACAGGCACAGTTATCTCAGGCGTATTTTCAGCCATCGACTGGGCTAATGGCCCGTTTTTCATCAAAACCGAAACTGACCCTACCGGTGGAACTGCTTATAGCATAACAGGTACCAGCCAGTTACTAAGTGTGCCTTATGCATTCTATGCTGCAAAAAGTGGTAATGGCGAACCCTGGATACTTACCGGTAACGGTGGCGCTGTTTCGGATGCAAATTTCATTGGTACAACTACCAACATTCCATTTAATATTAAGGTCAACAACCAAAAGTCAGGGAAAATTGATCCCATTAAACAAAACACCTTTTTTGGTTATTTGAGCGGTTCAGGTACATCTGGAACTGATAATACTGCTGTAGGTTTTGAAGCTCTCTATTCAAACACCACCGGAAATTACAACACTGCGCATGGATTTCAGTCACTTTATTCAAATACTACGGGAAGTTATAATACTGCAAGTGGTATTAATGCACTATATTCCAATATCTCAGGTGATAATAATACAGCCTATGGATATGATGCATTAAATTTCAATACAACAGGAACTTATAATACTGCGCTCGGACAACAGGCTCTTTTTCATAACACTAGTGGAACAAATAATACCGCCGTTGGATTAAGTGCACTTGGTTACAATACAACGGGTGCAAACAGTACTGCTGTTGGCACAAGTGCGCTTTTAAACAGTACCGGAGATGAAAATGTGGCAGTTGGTTTTAATGCCCTTTTCTCCAACACTACTGGAACTAAAAATACGGCTTTGGGAACAAATGCTTATATGACCGGCACACTTAGCAATACAACGCTTATAGGTTACGGTGCAACCGCTACACTTTCAAACATTATCCAGTTAGGCAATACGAGTGTGGCAGATGTTCGTACTGCCGGTACTTACACTGCCGGTGCTGTTACCTACCCAAACACAATTGGTACGAGTGGTCAGGTACTGACATCACCTGCATCGGGTGGAAATGCATATTGGTCAACTCCGGCAGCTGCTAATCCCGTGCATACTATTGGCGAGAGCTATGGCGGAGGTATTGTTTTCTACGTTTATGATAATGGACGTCATGGATTAATAGCTGCTACTGCCGATCAAAGTACCGGAATCAGATGGTATAACGGAACATATAGGAATACAGGTACTACCGGTGATGGTGTAGCTGCGGGAATTATGAATACTACCCTCATTATTGCTACACAAACAGCCGACGATCAGGAAGGAAGTTATGCAGCAAAAGTTTGTGCTGATTATTCTGTAACCGGAATTGATAATGTTTACTATGGTGATTGGTATTTACCATCATTAATGGAGTTGAATTTGTTATTTCTGCAAAAGGATGCGGTTGGTGGTTTTACTACTAACTTCTATTGGAGTTCCACCGAGCAGATTGCTCCGGGTCATTACTATGCATGGGGAAAGGATTTCAATGGTAGTGGTATGACAGGTGCAAATAAATTTCTCACATACAATGTACGGGCAATAAGAGCATTTTAAAAAAAAAGACATCAACCACAAGGTATATAATTTTGCAGTTTACTAAAACTGACCACAAAAAAACCAGAGAAAACGCAAAGCTTTCTCTGGTTTTTTACTGACTATCAACTACCAAGAAACAAACCGCCCCAATCCCCTATTGTGTCAAGAAGCAGGTTTACCCCTGTATGCTATAATTGAGATGATGGAAGTAGATATGGAATGAAGCTTTGCTGGATGCTTTATTGGGTTGATTGTTGATACCCGGCATGAAATGCAAGGTATCAACGTGGGAGGATAAAAGCATCCGCAAAGCGAAATGGAATGTGTGGGTTGATTTGGGCTGTGGAATGAGGAAGCCACTTATGCTGTGCGGTGCTGAGGTGGGTGAAATGAACTGAACGCAATGGAGTGAAGGGTGGATGGCGGTGAGGCACGAACTGCCTCCCC
>CAIKVR010000014.1 GCA_903830915.1 uncultured Bacteroidales bacterium | reverse complement strand
GTAGAAAGCTTATTATTTCCTTGTTTGGACGAGGGTTCGACTCCCTCCAGGTCCACTTAAAAAACGTTTAACAACATACATTGTTAAACGTTTTTTACTGAATACAAATTAAGATTTGGAATCATCTATGTTAAATACAGATAATGAGTTGACTAACTCAGGGTTACAATAACGTTTAATGCATAAAATAATCTATCTTTGCGTTCTAATTTTTATCAATTGATTTAATTAAAATAATTATGAAACGTCTATTAAGCATCTCGCTGATTGTCTTGATATTATCAACTGCTTTTTCGTTGAATGCACAAAGCAAAAAAGTTACACAGAAAAAGAAAGCTCAGATCTCGCTTGATTCTTTGGTATTTAAGAAACTGACCAACAGATTTGAAGTAGGATACAATAATCCATCTCAATACGGAACAAACTTTAGTACAACTTATTTTAATGGAATTAAGGTTGGTCTTACAACTGAATGTCCAATTATGAATAATTTAAGTTTATTGTCGGGTGTACTTTATAACTTTGTTTATTCGGATAAACTTCAGGTTTATGCCAGTTCAACCTATGTATATTATTCAACAAGTGGACATTTTATTGATATACCACTACAGTTAGCTTATACTTATCCAGTTTCGAATACATTGAAATTCAGTGGTTTTGCAGGTCCGGTTCTGAATATTGGTATTTCTCAAAAGAAGTCGACATTTTCAACAGTTCCTGGCATATCAACTGTATTTAACGACTTGAGTTATACTTCAGACCTTAACCGATTGGATTTGCAGCTTGGTTTAGGTTTGGGCGTTCAGTGGAAACAATATCAACTTAAAGGAGGATACGATTTCGGATTATTGAACATTAACCGCTTAACTACCGGAAATATGTATCAGAGAGGCTGGTATATTTCACTTTCTGTAACGCTGTAAAACTCTGCTGTTATTTACGCAATGCATCTTTATTCCATTTTCCTGAAATATCCACTTATTTGTACTGATAGCCGTAACTGTCCTGCCGGTTCAATCTTTTTCGCATTGAAAGGAGATAACTTCAATGCGAATGCTTTTGCACTTTCTGCTTTGAAAAAAGGATGTGCTTATGCCGTGGTGGATGAAGCTGAATATGCAATTGATAATCGGTTTATTTTGGTTGAAAATGTTCTGAAAAGCCTGCAGCAACTGGCAACTTATCACCGAAAACAGCTTGGAACAACAATTATTGGCATTACAGGAACCAATGGTAAAACCACTACCAAAGAACTGATAGCATCAGTACTAAGTGAGAAATTCAATATTCTTTTTACACAGGGAAACCTGAATAATCATATTGGTGTTCCGCTTACGTTGTTGCAACTGAAACCGGAACATGAATTGGCTGTCATTGAAATGGGAGCAAACCATCCGGGCGATATAAAGGAGCTTGCAGAAATTGCTTGCCCTGATTTTGGAATTATAACAAATGTCGGGAAGGCTCATTTAGAGGGTTTTGGCTCGTTCGAAGGTGTGATGAAAACCAAGGCTGAACTTTACGACTATATTTATCAATTTGGGGAAAACATATTTTTAAACGTCGGCAATACTCATTTAGTAGAAATGGCACGGAATTCGCTGATAGTAGAAAAGATGAATCCTGTGAAATACGCCCTTGAAACTCATACAGAAAGTGTTTTAGTCGAAGGAAAAATAACAGATTGTTCACCATTTCTTGAAATGGAATGTAGAACAAACACCGAAAAGTTCGGTATTAAAACTCAGTTGATTGGGTCGTATAATGCTGAAAATGTACTGGCAGCAGTTACTATCGGGAGATTTTTTGGCATTGCCTATCAGGTGATTAAATCGGGTCTTGAAAAATATACTCCCAACAATAATCGATCTCAACTTACAATTACAGAGCGGAATAAATTAGTGGTGGATGCCTACAATGCCAACCCTACAAGTATGCGGGCTGCCATTTTGAATTTTGCTCAAATGAATGTAGCTGCTAAAACACTGATATTGGGCGATATGCTCGAATTAGGCGAATATAGTGACAGTGAGCATCAGAATGTGGTGGATTTGTTGCAACAAAAAGGATTCTCATCCGTTTTACTGGTTGGGAAGGATTTTTTGAAAACAAGAAATAATTACAATTGTTTTAAAAAAGTTGAAGATTTAGTTGAGTGGATTGATAGTCATCCGATTGAAAATCAGATGGTTTTAATAAAAGGTTCCCGAGGAATCAAACTGGAAAAAGTATTGTCAAAACTTTAAAAAAAATAGTTTTATTGAAGTTGATTTTTTAGAATTATGGATCAGGTTAAGAAAAGAAATTTTTTTATTATTACCGTGGTATCGGTAATTGTTATTGTCCTTGGATTTACTGCTTTTTATTTTATGCATCAAGCTAAAGAAAAAGAACTTGAAATGGAACAAATGACTCAAATGATGAATTTTGAGAAGGAGCAGGTTCAGAAAGAATATGCCAATCTTAATCAGGAATTTGAAGGATATACCTCCAATATCAAAAATGATTCGTTGGTAAAATTGCTTCAGGATCAGAAATCAAAGGTTCATCAATTGCTTGAAGAACTGCGTATTACAAAAGCTACAAATGCTAAACGAATTGCGGAATTGCGGAAAGAACTGGCAACTGTGCGTCAGGTAATGATTCAATATGTAAACCAGATTGACTCACTGAATTCAGTGAATAAAGTGCTGAAGACTGAGAATGTGGAAGTACATAGAAAATTTAAAGCAGCAACTGAAACAGTTAAGGAATTGTCGAAAGAAAAAGAAAATCTCAATCAGGTAGTTACAAGAGCTTCTATTCTGGAAGTAACGAATTTCCGCATGACTGCCTTAAATAGTAGCGGAAAGAAAACAGGTTGGTTTTCGCAAACTGCCACCTTACAATTTAACTATACAATAACCAAAAATATCACCTCTTCACCGGGTGAGAAAACATTATATATTCGTATTACAAGGCCGGATGACGATGTCCTTACCAAAGGAAATACCTTTAGGTTTGAAAATAAGAATATAACTTATTCCTCCATGAAAAAGTTTGAATACAGTGGTGAGGAACTGAGCGATGTAATTTACTGGAAAGTAGGCGAAATACTACCCAAAGGAACTTACAAAGTCGATTTCTTTGTGGATGGATACCGGATTGGAAGTTTTAATTTTGTTTTTGAAAAATAATAATTTGTTGACAATTAATAAGTTCTATGATTTTGATTCTAATGTAGAAAGAATGAAAATCAATCGTCAATTGTAAATTTTTAAATAGTAAAGTGTCACAAAGTCATAAATTTACTCACGATGCAGAAGCAATCGCTTTCGATGTAAAACATCGAAATACGATAAAATTCAATATATCGCGTTACGATGCTGCGGTGAGTAAGGGAATGGCACGTTACAACAATGTGGAGGAAGCAAAAAATCGTGCTGCAAGTATCAAACGGGGTGCATTGGCCAATTGGGATAAATACCTACTGCAGTTTGAATCGAATATAAGCTCCCGTGGCGTTGAGGTGCTTTGGGCAAAAGATAGTGCTGAAGCAACTCAATATATTGAAAAATTGCTTGTTGAAAATGAAGCCAGATTGCTGGTGAAAAGTAAATCGATGACTACCGAGGAAATCGAGCTGAATGAAACTGCTGAACGAATGGGTTGTGAATCGGTGGAAACAGATTTGGGAGAGTTTATCGTTCAGGTGGCAGGCGAACGCCCTTACCACATTGTAACACCGGCTATGCATAAATCGAAATGTGATATTGCAAAACTTTTTAATGAGAAATTTAATACGCCCATTGATAGCACACCCGAAGAAATGACGGAATATGTACGTCAGGTGTTGCGAAAGAAATATACGATGGCTCAGGTTGGCGTAACCGGAGCAAATTTTCTGATTGCCGATATTGGTGGAATTTCAGTTACCGAAAATGAAGGAAATGCACTTATGTCGACTGCTTTCCCAAAGCTTCATATCGTAATTGCAGGAATTGAAAAAATTATACCGGAACTGAATCAGTTGGGACTTTTTTATCCATTATTGGCTGCTCACGGAACCGGTCAGCAAATAACGGCTTATAATACAATTTTTACCGGACCACGAACCTCAACAGAAGTGGATGGACCTGAAAAAATGGTGGTTATTTTACTTGACAACGGTCGTACTAATGTGTATGATGACGATGAAGCTTATGAATCACTGGCTTGTATCCGCTGTGGTGCATGTCTGAATGGTTGTCCGGTTTATAAAACGGTTGGTGGATATACCTACGATACAACTTACAGCGGTCCGATTGGTTCGGTACTTACTCCATTTTTGCGTGGATTCAAAGATTTTTCTCATCTGAGTTTTGCTTCTACGCTTTGCGGTAAATGTGTGGAGGTTTGCCCGGTGAAAATACCATTGACAGATATTTTATTGGCTAACCGACGAAAAGCAGTGGAGCAAAATCTTCGACCTACAGCTGAAAAGTTCCTAATGAAAGGATTTAAGCTGATTAGTTCCAAAAGAATAGGTTTTGATATGTTTCCCGGGGGCATAAAATCCGCCGGAACTTATCCATTTAACTATATAGGCTGGGGTCCAAATCGCACAATGCCAAAATTTGCCGGTAAATCATTTTCGCAACAATATAAAAACAAAACTAACTAAATAATCAAATAATATGAAACGTATTTCCATCAGTTTTTTTGTACTCTTTCTTGTTTCGGTGATATTTTCAGGATGTCAGGAAAACATATATATGGACTGGAAACTGGCAAATGCCCGGTTTTATAATTCGTTGGAAGATTCCATGAAGTATTATGCTTCTACAAATTATACATTGCTTTCAAGCGCATACAAAGAAACAAATCCTCCAATGCTGAAAAAAGTGGATAAAAATACCGGTGTATATTATTATTATAAACTTTATTACGGTGGTACTCCCGGTGATACTAAACCTAATGCCAATGGCAATTGTTATATTTTAGTTGATTACAAGGGAACTTTGATTAATGATTCTGTTTTTGATAAATCAACGGATGCTCAGTTTACGCTGTCAAGTACCATTACAGCATGGAAGGATGCTTTGCCTAATTTCTCAAAAAATGCTCATCTAAAGTTATATGTGCCGAGTGTATTGGCTTATGATACTGCCACTACTTATTTGCCAACGATTCCTCCTCATTCACTTCTTATTTTTGATATCAGGTTGAAAGATGTTCAAAATTATTACTACTAATTTTGGAAATTGTTGATAATTTGCAAATTAATTGTATAATGAAAAAAACGTTGTTTTTTGTTTTATTCCTGTTGCCTGTATTGTGTAACGCAACAGAATATACTCTTCAGAGCGTCCCTAAACCTAAGAATGCCTACGAAAATGGTTTTGTTAGTAATCCCGATGCTATTCTGAAGGCTGAAACTGTTCAACAAATTAATGTAACATTAGATTCTTTAGAAAAACAAACTGGTGCTGAAGTAGCTGTGGTAGTATTAAGCTCTATTGGTCAGAACGAAATCAAACCTTTTGCAACAGATTTATTTAAACTTTGGGGTATAGGCAAAACGAAAAAGGACAACGGTTTACTGGTTCTTTTCGTGCTTGACCAGCGAAAAGTAACCTTCGAAACAGGTTATGGTCTGGAAGGAATTTTGCCTGATGCTATTTGCAAGCGAATACAGATTCAAACTATGATTCCTGAGTTTAAAACAGGAAATTACGATGCCGGAATTCTTGCCGGCGTACAACGAATAGGCAGTGTAATTCGTAAAGAACCAGTTCAGGAAGATGCTCCTCAGAAAGGAATTGCATGGAATGAAGTTCTACCGATTGCGATTGTGTTATATGTATTGATAGCTTTATTTACATGGATTTGGGTGGCAAATTCTATTCAGAAAGTAAAGAATGACACCCGGCTAACTACGAATATTGCCCGTTATAAATTTATAAAAAGCCAGAAAAATGGTATTATTACCATGGTTTCTGTTATCGTACCAATTGCCGGATTGGTTTTGATTCTTTTCTTTTCAAATCCAATTTTTATACTGTTGTTATTGCCTATACCACTCACTACCATTCCGGCTAATCTGTATTCTAAATGGATGTCTTTCAAGATACGTCGTCAGCCGATTGCCTGTAACGCTTGTGATGGGAAAATGCATATTTTATCCGAAAGAAAAGAAGATGCGCATTTAAAGTTGTCCCAACAGTTTGAAGAACAGTTGCATGCAGTAGATTACGACGTGTTTGTGTGCGATAAATGCGCAAACGAAGCCATCTTTACACTCGATAAGCCCAGTGCTTATTCGGAATGCCCGAAATGCGGCACAAAGGCTTTGATTTTAAAAGAAAAACGTACAGTAATTGCTCCAACCTATATAAGTGCAGGAACTGAACGAACTACCTATATCTGCAAATTCTGTGGGTACGAAGAGAATGATAATCACAACATTCCACGATTGAATCGTTCAGGTTCAGCAGCTCCGTTATTGATGGGTGGTGGATTTTTTAGTGGTAGCGGAGGTTTTAGTGGTGGTGACGGTGGAGGTTTCAGTGGTGGCGGAAGCTTTGGTGGGGGCATGTCGGGTGGTGGCGGTTCTACCAGTAGTTGGTAAAATATTTTATAGTTCAATAATCCGTATAATTTTATAAAAAACAAACAAAATGAAAAAGAGCACAATTATTATTTTAGTTTCTGTAGCTGCATTTCTTTTTTTATTTATCCTATTACCAATTGGTTATGGAATAGGCAGTTATAATAAATTGGTTACATCCGAAGAAACGGTGAACAGTCAGTGGGCGAATGTAGAAAGTCAGTACCAACGTCGTGCAGATTTGATTCCGAATCTGGTACAAACGGTAAAAGGTTATGCCACTCACGAAAGCTCGACACTGGAAGGTGTTATGGAAGCACGTGCCAAAGCAACTCAGATTACGATTGATCCCAAAAACATGACTCCTGAAAAACTTCAGCAATATCAGGCAGCTCAGGGACAAGTCGGTGCAGCTTTAGGCAGACTGATGGTAGTATCAGAAAATTACCCAAATCTGAAAGCAAACGAAAACTTCCTTGAACTTCAGGCTCAACTCGAAGGAACTGAAAACCGCATTGCTGTTGAACGTGGACGATTTAACGAATTAGCGAAGAGTTTTAATACTGACATTCGCCGTTTCCCAACAAATATTGTTGCTGGAATGACAGGTTTTCAGAAGAAACCTTATTTCGAAGCTGAAAAAGCTGCTGCAAAAGCACCTGCTGTAAAATTTTAAAACAACTACCTCAAAGCCTGCATTAACATCCAAAAGAGTTTAAATAGAAACACTTTTGGGTGAGATGCACGCCAAAAGTTTTTTCAATCAATTAAAATATGTCAGACATAAAATACGTTCCGGCAACTAATCGTTATTCAAATACTGTTGGATACAACCGATGTGGAAACAGGGGATTGATGTTACCAAAGATTTCACTTGGCTTGTGGCATAATTTCGGGGATGTGGACGATCAGAAGGTAGCTGTGAAAATGTTGCAATTTGCTTTTGATCATGGAATTACACATTTCGACTTAGCCAATAACTACGGTGTACCAGCCGGAAGTGCTGAAACAAATTTTGGGAAAATACTGAAAAATCAGTTCGAAGGCTATCGGGATGAGATGATAATAAGCACCAAAGCCGGACATGAAATGTGGCCAGGTCCTTACGGAGACTTTGGCTCACGTAAATATCTGATTGCTAGTTTGCATCAAAGTCTGAAACGTATGCAATTGGAGTATGTTGATATATTCTATTCACATCGTTACGACCCGAATACTCCATTAGAAGAAACCATGGGCGCACTTTCCGATATGGTTAAACAGGGCAAAGCTCTGTACGTTGGAATTTCAAAATATCCGGTTGAAAAAGCCCGTGAAGCATATCAGATTCTTCTTAAAAACGGAACACCTTGTTTGATTAATCAGGACAGATACAGTATTTTTACCCGTGAAGTTGAGCAGAATGTTTTACCATTAGCCGATGAAAATGGAATTGGATTCATTGGCTTTTCACCCTTATCACAAGGTATGCTGAGCGACAAATACCTTCATGGGATTCCCGAAAATTCCCGCGCAGCACAAAGCCATGGTTTTCTGCAAAAAAGCCGTCTGACACCCAATGTAATTGACAAAATAAGCAAATTAAATGAAATAGCCGATCAACGTGGACAAACGCTTGCTCAAATGGCTGTCGCGTGGTGTTTTCACAAACCTCAGGTTAGTTCTGTAATTGTAGGAACAAGTTCAGTAAAACAACTACAGGATAATATCGATTCCTTGAAAAATATCCATTTCTCGGATGAAGAGTTATGGCGAATTGGTGAATTAGGAGTTTAAATTCGCTGAATGAAAACATTCTTCAGAAATATAGGTTCAGTTGTTCTGGTAAGCTTGTTTTTAATAAGCTGCGATGATACTTATATTTCGTCCATTCCAGATTATCCCGTTTATCTTGAACTTAATCTTGTTACAACCTATCCTATTTTCAGGAATTCTTATAACAAAAGCCTGACTTTCCTGACACCTGTAACCGCTGTTGAAAGAATTGGTTATGGCGGTATTTTAGTCTATACGGGTTTTGATGGTGCATATTATGCTTTCGATATGAGTTGCCCTTACGAGCATCAATCTAAAGTCAGGGTTAAACCAAATGAACTGGGGCAGGCAGTTTGTGAAAAATGTGGTACAGTATACGATATTGGTTATGGTGTGGGAAATCCAACCAAGCGAACCCGACCAAATCTGCCCGACACAACAGCACTTGCCAAAGAAGTTCTGAAACAATACAAAACTACCTATTCCGGTTATTATTTATACGTTACACAACGATAAACTACTTCCATTTCTTTGGTTTTAGCAACAACGATGATAATGCAATAAATACAGTATAAAAAGGATAGAAAAGTGAAAGCACCATTGAATAAATCCAAATCCGGTCTAATTGAAAAAATCGCCTTACTAAATAGAGAAAACGTGTATCAATGCAATACTTAAAAAGTGTAATAGCAATATATCCCCAAATAAATTGCCATTTATAGAATAATAAAGCGAGATAAACTAAACTCAACATACTAATAAATAAAACAATATTAGCAGTCAGAATAATTTGCCAATCGGTATAGAATCTCGATTTTCCTGCCCATCTCCTGCGTTGAATAATAAACTCTTTGATTGTTTCCGGTGGTCGTGTTTTCACAAAACCAGCTTCTGATTTTAGAAAACGAATTCTCCCCTTCATTTTCTTTACACTTTCAAGTAGAAAAATATCGTCACCTGATTGTTCCTCATCATGTAAGTTATATTGCGATTTTAACCAAATATCTTTAGTGAATGCCAGATTTGCACCGTTACATAAAATAGGCATACCCGCACCAGTTGAACCTGCCGCAACACCAACTAAACTTGAAAATTCAAGTGCTTGTACCCGTAAAAACAAATCATCCTTGTCGGAAAGCCCTACGGGACAGATTATCAAGTCACTCGGAAAACGTTTGTAGAAACAAGCAATTGCCTCAAGCCAGTGGAAAGATGGTAAACAGTCGGCATCGATAGTGATAATAAGGTTGGATTTGGCACTCGTTATTCCTTCCTTTAATGCATTTTTCTTCCCATAACCAAAGGCATCAATCAATTGAATATTGTTAAATGTTTTTTGTGCTTTTAGAATGTGATTTCGTGTTGTGTCAGTAGAGTGGTCGTTAATAACTATTAACTCAAAATTCTGGTAGCTTTGCTGTGATAGACAAGTAATTAGTTTAAGAATATTTTCTTGTTCATTCTTGCAAGGGACTACTACTGAAACCATAAAATCCAGTTCATCAATTCCTTTAGGTTCATAAGAAAATATATTTCTCCAACCAAAAATAAAAATCACGATTAACAAACAGTATAAGACACAAATAAATAATGTAAAAACAAAAAGTAGCAACATATAACTAGTTTAAATGCATTAAAATAAGTAGTTCAAACCAACGTAAAATCCAGTATTTCCATCTTGTTTGTTAAGGGATTTTCCAAAGTCAACAGAAATAACAAAATTTTCATTCCAACCAATTTTCAATCCAATACCGGCAGCTGAATGAAATTTACCAGTATCGTAATTATTAAAATAGGTGGCTTTATCTGAAGTGGAAACATTTGTCAGATTCATTTCTATTGGCTTCAGAATTATTCCCGAGTCGAAAAATATATTTGTTCCTAAGTAAAAATTCTGTTTCAACCATTCGAAACGAAGAAACTTATAACGAAACTCAAAATTACCAAAAGCTACATCGTCACCAATAATACGATTTCGTAAAATACCACGAACAGAGCTTTTTCCACCCAATCCCTGATTAGTCGCAGCAATCAGATAACTTGTAATTAATTCGGGTTGTGCGTAATAAGGAACTTTATCATTTCCCAAAGTTGTTTGATAATCAATTCGATAAGCAAAGATTAAGTCTTTTGCTAAGCTAAAGTACTGACGATGTATAATTGCTAATTTGGTATGTGGATTGGACTGGTTTAGAAATTTTGGAGCAGATTGTACAACAGCTTCTGTGAAAATTCCTTTTGTTGGGCAAGCTAATTGATCGCGAGAGTCATATTTCAATCCTAGTTTCAAATAATTAATGCTACCACCATTTGCTTCTGTAGGGTCAATTAACCCCCATGCTTTATATTTCTGAAATAAATCGCCACCCGGAACTGGCTTCAACTCTAATTTGTTGATATTTACAGTGTCCATTTTGAAATTATAGAACGCATAACCTGCCACCCAACCAAATTTTGATTCTCCGAAATATCCCTGAAAATCGGCTTTTATTCTAAATGTATTCTTTTCGCATTTATAAAAATTACGATAGGTTTTACTAGTGGTAATATCGTATACACTTTGATAGCCATTAAAACCATAAAAATCGGACATTTGATCCGGAACGTAAGCAACATCGAAAGTTGTACGGACTTTAGGTATTAATTTTTCTGAATCATACCGCAGGCGGGCAATTGTAGTTCCTTTTGTATAGGTAGAAAGTTCTAAGTATAGTGAATGATTATACTTTGGATAAGTCGAGCCATCTCCATAGTCATATAAATTGACCAATGCACCGTATTGAAAACCAAGATCTGAATCGTACGAAATGGCAGGTAAGGCTCCGAAACCAAAACCTTTCTTGATCTTTTCGGCTGAAAATCCAAGTAGAACAATAAAAAACAGGCAGCATACAACTGTTAATCTTCTCATTGCAACAGTATTTATTAAAATATTTGTCAAAGATATGAAAATTTGACAACAAAAAACAAGCAAACTTAAAAAAAGTATGCTTGTTTTTAAAATATGTTAATACATATTAGTTGCCTTTGCAGGATTTGCAAGCACCAAGATAAGAAATTTCAACAGAATCTATTCTGAAACTTTCAGATTCAGGAATTTGAAACATGGATGGTTTAAGGTCGAATATATCATGAACTTTTCCACAACTTTTGCACATAAAATGACCATGAGCCGAAATATCCACATCATAGCGTGCATTTTTTTCGTCAATAGCTAACGCCCTTACTGCACCCTTTTCAACAAATAAGTCGAGGGTGTTGTACACGGTTGTTTTCGATAAAGTAGGCATGGTAGGGCTTAATGCCATATAAATTTCATCAATGGTTGGGTGAATCCGGTTATTCAGCAAAAAATGCATAACGGCCGAACGCTGAACTGATGGCTTAATCGAAAATTGTCGTAAATATTGATGAGATTCTAACATGGTAAGCTTGTATATTTTAGTTTATTGAAATCATTACAAAAGTATGCTTTTATTATCAATTAAAGAAATTTTTCAGTAATTTTTTAAAGATAATTTCACTTAGACTCTTTATGGAAATAATAATTAACTTATTCTATGAGTTAAGAAGTATTCTAAAATAAAAAATAGTCGCAATGTTAGGTTACATAACGACTATTAATTTTGTTATTTTATTGATTACAAAACGTTTATTTCTTTCAAAACGTTGTTTGTTCCACGAACGGCTGCAGCACTTTTTTCGAATAATGCTTTTTCTTCGTCGTTAAGTTTGTAGTCGATAATTTCTTCGATACCGTTTTTGCCGATTAGTACCGGAACACCGATACAAATATCGTTTTGTCCGTATTCACCTTCGAGCGATACACAGCAAGGAATTACTTTTTTCTGATCGTGGATGATAGCTTCAACCAGATAAGCAGCAGCGGCTCCGGGTGCATACCATGCCGAAGTACCAAGCAAACCAGTTAATGTAGCACCACCTACCATAGTATCAGAAACAACTTTTGCCAATGTTTCTGAATCAAGTATATCAGCAACAGGACGACCTTTGTATGAAGCAAAACGTGTCAATGGAATCATGGTTGTATCACCATGTCCACCAATTACCATAGCTTCAATTTCAGTTGGGTTAGCGTTAAGTGCTTTGCTCAGGTAGCATTTAAAACGTGAGCTGTCCAAAGTTCCACCCATACCGATGATTTTGTTTTTTGGAAGACCGGTAGCTTTCAATGCCAAATAAGTCATGGTGTCCATTGGGTTACTTACCACCACGATAATAGCGTTTGGAGAGAATTTCAGGATATTTTCTGCAACAGTTTTTACGATACCTGCATTCACACCAATTAGTTCTTCACGAGTCATTCCCGGTTTACGTGGAATACCCGAAGTAATTACAACCACATCTGAATTGGCAGTTTGAGCATAATCGTTGGTGCAACCTACGATTTTAGTATCGAAACCAAGCAATGAAGCTGTTTGAAGCATATCCAATGCTTTACCTTCCGAGATGCCTTCTTTTACATCGAGCATTACCACTTCGTCTGCTACTTCATTGAAAGCCAGAACATTTGCACATGTGGCACCTACGTTTCCGGCACCAACTACAGTTACTTTTGACATAATAATTTTGTATTTTAATTGTTTATTCTCTGTTTTAGTTTTCGAGGCGCAAAGATACAACTAAAAATCAATTAAAGAAATTTTTCTTTAATCTTTTATATAATTAAATTCTCCTTTTAATCATAAAGGACAAAGACGCAATTAATAACTTTTTTACTACCTTTGTGCCCGAATTCTGATAAGTTGAAATACAAAGGTATAGAAACTTCGGAAATCTGATAAATTCAAAGTATTCTGATAGAATTATTAATCACATAATAAATACAACTATGCAAACGATTGACCAATTTAATTTTGCAGGAAAAAGAGCTTTTGTTCGCGTTGACTTCAACGTACCATTGGACGAAAATTCTCAAATTACCGATGATACCCGTATTCGTGCGGCACTTCCTACATTGAAAAAGATTCTGGCTGATGGAGGAAGTGTTATTATTGCTTCGCACATGGGTCGTCCTAAGAAAAATCCGGATAGTAAATATTCGTTGAAAGCCATTTTGCCTCACGTTTCCGAAGTGTTGGGCGTTGATGTAAAATTTGCTCCGGACTGTGCTCAGGCAGGTGATTTGGCTGCTGCTCTGAAACCGGGCGAAGTGCTGATGCTTGAAAACCTTCGCTTCTACGAAGAAGAAGAAGGCAAACCACGTGGTGAATTTGCAACTGACGATGAAAAGGCTGCTGCCAAAAAAGTCACCAAAGAAAATCAGAAGAAATTTACTGCTACATTGGCTTCGTATGCCGATTGTTATGTGAACGATGCCTTCGGAACTGCTCACCGCGCTCACGCTTCCACAGCATTGATTGCCAAATACTTCGACGAAACGAATAAAATGTTTGGTTACCTGATGGAAAAAGAAGTAATTGCCGTGCAGAAAATAATGACTGATACTGCTCGTCCTTTCACAGCTATCATGGGTGGCTCGAAAGTATCTTCCAAAATCGAAATTATTGAAAATTTGCTTACCAAAGTTGACAACCTGATTATAGCGGGTGGTATGACTTATACTTTTACAAAAGCATTGGGTGGCAAAATCGGAAACTCAATTTGCGAGGATGATAAACTTGACCTGGCTCTTGAATTGCTCGAAAAAGCAAAAGCAAATGATGTTCAAATAGTTTTGGCTGATGACGCTAAGATCGCTGATGCATTCAGCAATGATGCTAATACTCAGTTTGTACCGGTAGGTGAGATCCCTGATGGTTGGGAAGGTCTGGATATTGGTCCTGCTACAGAAAAGAAATTTGCAGACGTTATCAAAGCTTCGAAAACCATTCTTTGGAATGGTCCTACCGGAGTTTTTGAATTTGATAACTTTACCAGTGGTTCACGTGCAGTAGGTGAAGCTATTGTTGAAGCAACCCAAAACGGAGCTTTTTCTCTTGTTGGTGGTGGTGACTCAGTTGCCTGTGTAAACAAATTCGGAATTGCCGATAAAGTGTCGTATGTTTCAACCGGTGGTGGTGCATTACTCGAGGCTATTGAAGGTCGTGTATTGCCTGGCATAGAAGCTATCCGCGGGTACTAAGAGAGTATTCTTTTAAATCGCATAAAAAAAGCTGTATCAGACCGATACAGCTTTTTTGTTGGTAAATAAATCAAAGTTTAAAACAATTTCCAGCCCAGCGAAATTACAAAAGTATTAGCTGGTATGGTGCTAAACGAAGAGGTAGTTAATGATGATAATGGATTCTTGTACATATCTGAAATAAGGTTGTAGCGGAAATCCAGTGCGAACATCAAAACATCAATTCCTAAACCGGCTTCAAGACCTAAATTAGCTTTCTGAACCTCATTTTTCAGAGTTGAGGTGTCAAATGTACCTCCTGTGACGTTTTGAAATGAAAGGGAAGAGCCAGCATCGAATCTCAACATAGGTCCGGCAAATGCACGTAGATTAACGATTTTCAAATCCAGTAATTTAGCCCCAACCAGAATTGGAACATCAACGGTACTGAAATTTGCAAACCGGTCAACTGTAATACTTTTCCCGGCACTTAATAGGTCAGGAATTCCAAGTTTAAAGTTCTTTTTCTGGATAGAATACAATACTTCAGGTTGCAGGTAAATCATTTTTCCTAAAGGTATGCGCGCAAAAACACCTGCATGGAAATCATTCCATATTTCGTTTCCTACGTTGGTCATATTGTATGAGCCATTAGCCACATCGCCGATATTACTTAATGTAAGTGACGAATTATAACCTGCCATAACACCTAAATGAAACTGTGCCTGACTGCTAAATGATAAACTGAGCAGAAGTACTGCTGTAAATACTAATTTTTTCATTTTTTTCTATTTTAAAATTATTGAATAAAATCTGACTGTAATCATAACGCGACAAAGATAAATTAATATGATGAAATTTTGTACTAAAAACAAAAAAAATCAAACTAATGAACTAAAATTTTAGCTAATGCGTTAAATTCAAGTATATTTGCGACAGAATTCATCTATTTTTGTTGTCAAAAACCGAACCAAAACAAACATTAACAACATGAAACGAGCCATTTTCCCCGGAACTTTTGATCCGTTTACCATTGGTCATTACAGCATTGTGAAACGCGGGCTGACTTTCTTTGATGAGATTGTAATTGGAATTGGGTTAAATCAATCTAAAAAAACTCTTTTTTCGGTAGAGAAAAGATTGGAAATCATTGAACAGGCTTTTAAAAATGAATCACGTGTGAAAATTGCATCATACAACAGCCTGACTGTTGACTTTGCAAAATCGGTGGATGCGGATTATATTTTACGCGGACTTCGTTCGGTAGGCGATTTTGAATATGAACGTACTGTAGCTGATGCCAACCGTAAATTGACGGGTATTGAAACTGTAATTTTGTTTACGGAAGCAGAATACTCTTATATTTCCTCTACCGTTGCCCGCGACCTGATTTCATATGGAAAGGACATAACTTCCTTTTTACCGCCTAATGTGAAAATTTAATTCAATTCTCAATTACCAATTTTTAATTTTTAAATATTACATGAGTAAGAAAACAATATTTTCAACAATAATTCTCTTATCTTCCTTGCTATCAGTTTCAGGGGCTTCTAAACCTGAACAGCGCACATTCCGAATCAGCAAAAATATGACTATTTTCAATTCAGTATTGCGTGAACTGGATTTATTCTACGTGGATACACTGAATTACGATAAAATGGTGAAAACGAGTATTGATAATATGCTCGAAAAGCTTGATCCATACACTGTTTACCTGCCAGAAGAAGAGACAGATGACCTTACTTTTATGACAACGGGCGAATATGCCGGAATCGGTGCCATGATTATGAAAAGTGGGAGCGATGTGTGCGTTTCAGAGCCTTATGAAGGTATGCCCGCTCAGCGAAACGGAATTCGTGCAGGTGATGTATTGCAGGAAATTGATGGGAAAAAGGTAACGGGAAAGACCGTGAATGAGGTAAGTTTGATGCTGAAAGGCACACCCGGAACTCAGATTAAAATTAAACTAAAACGTCCCGGAGAAAAGAATATTATTGAAAAATCGTTTATTCGGGAGAAAATACAAATAAATCCGGTGAAGTATTATGCAGTTATTTCCGACAAGGTTGGCTACGTTATGCTGAGCGAATTTACCGATCGTGCAGCCATAGAACTGAAAGCCGTAGTAAACGAAATGGTTCACAAAAATCAGATTGAATCGTTGGTACTGGATATTCGTAATAACGGAGGAGGATTGATTGATGAAGCGATTAAAATAGTTGGCTATTTTGTTCCCAAAGGTACAGAGGTGGTTACCACCAAAGGAAAAAATAAAGAAGCCTATCGTACATATAAAACACCCACTGAACCCATTTTCCAACAAATGAAACTGCTTATTTTGACCAATCGTTCATCAGCTTCGGCTTCCGAAATTGTGGCAGGTTCTGTTCAGGATTTAGACAGAGGTATTATTATTGGTGAACGGACTTTTGGCAAGGGACTGGTTCAGAATATACGCCCCATAGGTTTTGGTGGAAATCTGAAAGTGACCACTGCCAAATATTATATTCCAAGCGGACGATGCATTCAGGCCATCGATTATAGTCACCGCAATGATGATGGCAGCGTGGGGCATATCCCCGATAGTCTTACTTCTGAATTCAAAACCCGCAACGGACGTGTAGTGCGCGATGGTGGTGGCATTATACCCGATACAATGACCAAAGACGACCGTAAACTGAATATAGCTTATTATATTTTTGCCCAAAATCTGTATTTTGAATTTGTTACACAATATGTGCTGAAACACCCTATCATTGCTTCACCCATTGATTTTAAACTGAGCGATGATGATTACAAAGCGTTTACAGATTATTTAATCTCAAAAAAGTTTACCTACACCACGCAGACAGAAAAATACTACAAAGAACTGCTGGAAATAGCTCAATATGAGGGGTTAGACGTACGCGCTAAAGATGAATTCACAGCTTTGAAAGCAAAACTGATGCCAGAGGTTTCTAAAAGTTTGGAAGAAAACAAGGCCGATATTACAGAGCTACTTAGCCTAGAAATTATTAAGCGCTATTACTACCAAAAAGGTGAAATTAAGTACTCACTCCGGACTGATAAGGATTTGAAAGTCGCATTGGATTTACTGAAACCGAAGGGAAGATATGACTTGATATTGAGTGGCAGAAAAGCAGTGAATAGTAAATAGTTGGCAACAAAGAAAATGAACCTACCATAGACCTGTCTCTAGTTACCCGTGATGAAGTGTTCAAAGAGATATTTGAACAGGCAGAGAATTTCAAAAAATATAATGCATAAAAATATTCAATTTTGCTGAAGTATTATGCCTTGGTGGTAATTTTTCTATGTTTAAGTCTACTAATCGCCCGGAGTGTTAAAATCAGGTTTGTATGTTTCAAAAAGCCCCAGTACTTTCTAATTCTGGTATAAACTAATTCTAAATTCTAGAATAGTATAAGTTTCATATATATATATACTCTCCATTTAATGAGCTGCATATAATACAAAATGCAATTATATTATGACCCAAAAACTATCAGAAAAAATATAACTGTATCTGCAAATAGAATTGACCTCAGTAGTTGTAGTATTCACCACCAATTTGCACATGAAGTTTT
>CAIKVR010000013.1 GCA_903830915.1 uncultured Bacteroidales bacterium | reverse complement strand
TGACTGGAGTTCAGACGTGTGCTCTTCCGATCTTATTGGAAAAAACACCAGCAGTCATATACTTTCAAAAGGAATTTCGGCCGGTGTGAGCCAAAACAGCTATCGTGGTTTGGTGAAAATCAATCCGGCAGCCGAAAATGCCCGTAACTTCTCGCAATGCGATAGTTTATTACTCGGTGATAAATGCGGCGCGCATACATTCCCTTACATGGAAGTGAACAACGATACCGCCATTGTGGAACACGAAGCTACAACTTCAAAAATAAATGAAGATCAAATATTTTATTGCAATCAGCGCGGCATTTCGACGGAAGACGCTGTAGGACTGATTGTAAATGGTTATGCCAAAGAAGTACTTAACAAACTACCTATGGAATTCGCCGTAGAAGCACAAAAACTGCTGCAAATTACACTGGAAGGAAGTGTAGGATAGCCCCCTAGCCCCCTGAAAGGTGAATAAGAGAGCGTAAATAATATATTTTTAGAATTAATAAAGACTTCTCAACCCCCAAATAAAATTGGGAAGTCCCCCCTTTAGGGGTTAGGGGCCAGTTTTATGTTACAAATTAAAAACTTACATGCCAGCATCAATGGCAAAGAAATATTAAAAGGATTGAGCTTAAGTGTCAATGCCGGTGAGGTTCATGCTATTATGGGACCTAACGGTGCTGGAAAATCAACACTTTCGTCTGTTCTCACCGGTAATCCGGCTTTTACTGTTACCGAAGGTGATGTAACTTTCAATGACAAAAATTTGTTGGAATTAACTCCTGAAAATCGCTCTCGTGAGGGAATTTTTCTCAGTTTCCAGTATCCCGTGGAAATTCCGGGTGTAAGCATGGTAAATTTTATGCGTACTGCCGTAAACGAACACCGAAAATACAAAGGACTTGACCCAATGTCGGCCTCTGATTTTTTGAAACTTCAGCGTGAGAAAAAAGAATTGGTGGAAATGGATAGTAAACTCGCCAATCGTTCGGTAAACGAAGGATTCTCAGGTGGTGAAAAGAAACGCAACGAGATTTTCCAAATGGCTATGCTTGATCCGAAATTGTCCATTCTTGACGAAACTGATTCAGGGCTAGATATTGACGCATTACGCATAGTTGCAAATGGTGTGAACAAGTTGAAAACCAAAGACAATGCAAGCATTGTTATTACTCACTACCAACGATTGCTCGACTATATTGTGCCTGACTTTGTGCATGTATTGTACGATGGTCGTATAGTGAAATCGGGCGGCAAAGAATTGGCGTACGAACTTGAAGAGCGTGGTTACGACTGGATTAAGAAAGAAGTAGATGGAGAATAGCCAGCCCCTAAATCCCCTAAAGGGGACTTTAAGACAAACTCAATAATGGAAAATAAAATTAAAATAATCGAAAAGAATACTCAAATTCCCCCTTTAGGGGGTGAGGGGGCTTATATCGATTTATATAAATCCCACCACGAAAGCATTAAAATGCATTCGGCTTCGGTGATGAACAGTTTACGCGATGCTGCTTTTGCGCAGTTCAAAAAACTGGGATTCCCCACGGTGGCACTTGAAAATTACAAATATACCGACCTGAAAGAAGCACTTTCTGTCGATTATGGGCTGAATATCAACCGTATTCCTATTCCGGTAAATCCGTATGATGTATTCAAATGCGACGTTCCGGGCATTCATTCGTACCTTTATTTTGTGGTGAATGATGGTTTTTATCCGGTATCCGACCCACATAATTCAAAACTTCCCGATGGTGTGATTATCGGCAGTGTGAAAGAAGTGGCAGCAACACATCCCGAATTGTTGAAGGATTATTTTGGCAAACTCAGTTCTACGAAAGAAGATGGACTGGTGGCTTTCAACGGTGCTTTTGCACAAGATGGATTCTTTATGTATGTGCCCGAAAATGTGGTGTTAGATAAGCCTGTTCAGTTGGTGAACATTATGCGTTCCGATGTGGATTTTATGTCTGTGAGTCATAATCTGATTATTCTTGAAAAAGGTGCCAAGGCGCAGTTATTGGTATGCGATCATACGGTGGACGAAGTTCGTTTCCTGTCAAACCGCGTAACAGAAGTCTTTGTAGCCGAAAATGCAACTTACGAACATTACAAACTGGAAAATACACACAATAAAACCACCAATTTATCAACTTTATTGATTGACCAGGCTAAATCTTCAACGGTTCTGGCGAATGTGATTACGCTTCACAACGGCGTTACGCGCAACATGATTGAAATTGATTTGGACGGTGAAGGTTGTGAAACGGAACTTTGCGGAATGGTGATAGCCGATAAAAATCAGCAGGTTGATAATTTCACGTCTATCATTCATAACAAACCAAATTGTAACAGCCGTGAGTTGTTCAAATACGTGTTGGATGATTTTTCAAAAGGTGCATTTACCGGAAAACTCTATGTGGCAAAAGACGCACAGAAAACAGCTGCATTCCAGACCAACCGCAATATATTGTTGAAAAAAACAGCCAAAATGCGCACTAAACCGCAGTTGGAAATTTATGCTGATGATGTGAAATGTTCGCATGGAGCAACCATTGGTTCACTCGACGAAACCGCTAAGTTTTATATGCAGGCACGTGGTATTTCAGAGTCAGAAGCTCGATTGCTGTTGATGTTTGCCTTCACCAACGATGTGATAGAAAACATCCGCATTCCGGCACTTCAGGACAGAATTAAAATGCTGGTTGAAAAACGTTTGCGTGGTGAATTGTCTAAATGTGAAGGCTGCGTGATTTGTCAGTAAAATAGACAAAAGAATAAAGACAAAAGATACTAGACATCCGGCAGATTACGCCAGAATATTTGCATAATTTTGCGGGATATTTTTTTGTTATGAACATTAGCAAACAAGAATTAAAACTCAAACTTTCAGGAAAGCTTCCCGGAATACATTCGCATATTAAAATGGCAGCGCAGCATCGTGCTGAGGAATTGAAAAACAAGTTGGATTTAATTCAAAATGCACGAAAGAGTGCAGTTATGATTCTGTTCTTTCTGGAGGATAAGGAGCTGAAAATGATTGTGATCCGACGAAGTGTGTATGTAGGGATTCATTCGGGACAGATTGCATTTCCGGGCGGACGATACGAGGAAGAAGATGGCGATGTGAGAGTAACATCTCTGCGGGAGATTCAGGAAGAAATAGGTATTCCGGAAGATAAAATTGAAATAATTGGCAGATTGTCAGATATTTATGTGCCACCAAGTAATTTTCTGATTAGCATTTTTGTTGGTTTTCTGGCTGAAATACCTCATTACAATATTGACGAGCGGGAAGTGGATGAAGTAATTGAAATCCCATTCAGTGATTTTTTCAAACCCGATGTAATTAAACAGAAGGATTTTTATGTTAATTCGACAAGAGCTGTTTCAAATGAACCGTATTTTGATGTAACGAATGCTGAAATATGGGGTGCAAGTGCTATGGTAATCAGTGAATTACTAGATGTATTGAAGTCTTAATTTCATTTTCAAATCAACTTATTTTCAAATTAAAATCCATGACCGAAAAAATCCGTCTCAATAAATTTATCAGCGACAGCGGAATTTGTTCTCGTCGCGAAGCCGACAAATATATCGAACAAGGTCATGTATTTGTAAATGGGAGACGTGCAGAAGTTGGTACTATGATTGCTCCAAAGCACGATAAAGTGACGCTGAATGGCAATTTAATTGAAGCCAAAGAAGGGACCGATTTTGTGTTTATTGCGTTTAATAAGCCGGTTGGCATTATCAGTACCACAGAAATTGGAGTGAAAGACTCCATCATTGATTATATTGGTTACCACGAACGTATTTTCCCCATTGGTCGGCTCGACAAGGAATCGCAGGGCTTAATTTTTCTGACGAATAACGGTGATATTGTCAACAAAATTCTCCGTGCCGGAAACAAACACGAAAAAGAATATCTGGTGACAGTGGATAAACCTATTACTGATGAATTTATTCAGAAAATGGGTGCCGGAGTTCCTATTTTGGGCGAAATGACCAAGAAATGTAAGGTGGCCAAAGAATCGGTATTTTCTTTCCGTATTGTACTTATTCAAGGACTTAACCGCCAGATTCGCCGAATGTGTGAATACTTCGAATACGATATAGTGAAACTGGAGCGCATTCGGATTATGAATATCAGCCTGAAAGGTATTCCCTTGGGTGAATGGCGGCAACTTGAACCGACTGAAATGGAGCAAATCATGTCTGCCATTGCTAATTCTAAATCAGAAGTAAACAGCAAGCAGCAAACGGTAAGCAATAAGCCACAAGGTCCTAAATCGGGAATGCGAAGCCCAAAACCTCAGACCTCAAAATCTAAACCATCAAAGGCTGATCGTTCTGCTAATCCAAATCCAAAATCAAAAGAATTACGCGGTAGTAGTCAATCTAATTCAAAACGAAACGACCCTCCACGGGGTGGAAAGTCGTTTGGAAATTCGGGTGGACGGAAATCAGGCAAAAGATAAATTTTTTACTTGATTGTCCTAACCAATCGGATATAGTTTAAAATCCGTACCACATCGCCTTGTGGTCCATGTCCGCTAGGATAATCAGATTCATTCCCCGATTTAAAATCACTTCGCTGACAACCGGCTCCATGAACATCCAGTAAACTCGCTGTTCCACCATAGGGTGGTGTCATAAAGCCAAGCCCTCTGCCAAAACAAATATAAATGGCCATTTGCCCTGGCGTAATTCCTTCTAAATGGGTTGTACTTGTCCAATAATAAGGGTAATCGACACTGCCACCTTCATTGTTTATTTTAGTGCAATTAAAAACAGGATCAATAGTAGCCGAATTTGTCACATCAGGTGCTCTTGAATAATCCACAATGCTTTGTAACTCCTTTGCGTTGGGTAATCTCCAATCGGAAAGACCAAGATATTTTTCATTGTTTTTCTGCTGAACCCAAGCCAGTGCATCTTTCCAGTTCATTCCCGTTCCCGAATCGTCTTTGGACCACATTAATCCGGTGGCTTTATCCTAAATGGTTTTATCTCCATTATCTATGAAATTGTTTTTTCCATACAACATATTTCCTCTTACATATCGCACATAAAGGGTGTGTGGAGTTGTTGTACCCGGCTTGTATTTCGGATAGCCTTTTATGCGCCCGTCAATAAAATTAAAACCAAATACTGTTGCATCATTGTGCATCGTTGTGCTTACATATTCTGTTGCCGACCAATCCTGTGCATCAATTAGTCTTTCTCCGGCGGCAGTATTACCAAAAGCAATTTCAAAATACTTAGTGTCGATATAAGGAGTGCTTGTTTCGGCACTAAAACCACTGTGTCCGTTGAAATTGATAATGGAATACAATTCTTTGATTGTTGGCATTCGCCAGTCGGTATAACCTCCTGTATTACATGTTTTAGCTGCCGAAACAGCATCTTCCCAACCAATTTTACTTCCTCGTGCTTTGATCCAGGTCAATCCGGTATTTAAATCGGTAATTGTACCATCGCCATTATCCTTGAAAACCATGCTTTTTGTTTCATTTTGAGCATCTTGCCCGTAAAAATATTCGGTACTTTTTGGTGCCGATATTTCAGCATAATTTCCATAAAAAGCCTTCTGGGAAGTACTGTTAATACTATACGTTTGAATAGTTGTTACTTCGGCTTCGTTATTCCTTGAACTTAATTCTTCAGTACAGGAATCAATCACCAGCAATCCTATTGCCAATGTTGAAATTAATTGAATCTTTTTCATGACATTATTTTTTTTGATAAATGAATAAATTTACTATTGATAATTTTCCGGAATTTATATCAATCAGTTGTTTACATCATAATCAAAAATAATGCGAAAGATTGTGGAGATAAAACCTGTTTCAGTGAATCTGGCTAAAACTCATGTAGATAGTAACATTTTGTCAATGAACATGTCAGATATAAATGACTGATAAATAGTTTGTTTTTTTTGTTAATGTTATTTCTCGATACGAATCGCTTATCGACTGATAAGTTAAGGAAATGAATTGATTATTTGCATAGGCACATTAGTACATTTTTTCTTACCTTTGCACACTCAAGAAAAAATCATCGTACTTTTATGTTAACTAATCAATAGATGCGTATAGATATCATTTCTGCAGTACCTGAATTACTGGAAAGCCCTTTGAATTATTCAATAGTAAAACGAGTCAAAGAAAAAGGTTTGGTAGAGATTCACGTACATAATTTACGTGATTATACAATCGGCAAACATCGTCGGGTTGACGATTATGCATTCGGATTCAGTGCCGGCATGGTAATTCAGATTGAACCGATTGACCGCATTATCGCGAAACTGAAAAGTGAGCGAGAATATGATGAGGTTATTTATACATCGCCCGATGGAGAAAAGTTTGATCAAAAAATGGCGAACCGACTTTCGATGTCAGGCAACCTGATTATCCTGTGCGGGCATTACAAAGGTATTGATCATCGTATACGCGAACATCTCATTACTAAAGAAATAACTATAGGCGATTATGTTCTTACCGGAGGCGAACTTCCGGCTGCTATTATGACTGATGCCATTGTGCGACTCATTCCCGGAGCTATTGGTGACGAGCAATCTGCCCTTTCCGACTCGTTTCAGGATAATTTACTAGCACCGCCTGTTTACACTCGTCCGGCAGAATACAAAGGCTGGAAAGTACCTGACATTCTACTTTCGGGTCATCAGGCCAATGTGGATGAATGGAATCATCAGCAATCAGTAGAACGGACACAACGTCTGAGACCTGATTTATTAAAATAAACAATATATTTAAATTTAATATAAGATGGAATGGTTTTTTATTTATTTGTTTGCTATAAACTTAATTAGCGGAATCTTATTTGCTTATGATAAGTTCGCAGCAATAAATAAGCGTAATCGGATTAGCGAAGGAGGATTGCATCTATTTGAGGGATTAGGTGGGGCATTTGCAGTTTTAATTCTCATGTATATTTTGCATCATAAGTTAAGAAAATCTACTTATTACATGTGGACATGGATTTTAATGACGCTTTGGGTATTTGTAATACTGCTTATTCTTTTGCTTTGATAAATACCTTTTTTTAATTCGATTTATATTGAAAAATTATAATGACAAAAATTAAAGTTGGAGTTATTGGTGGTGCAGGCTATACCGCCGGAGAATTGTTACGCATTTTGATAAACCATCCTAATGTAGACATCGCATTTGTAAACAGCAGCAGTAATTCCGGAAATCCAGTGGCTGATGTGCATAGCGGATTAATTGGCGATACAGATTTAACTTTTACATCTGAATTGCCTTTGAATGAAGTAGATGCGCTTTTTCTTTGCTCGGCACATGGCGATAGTAAAAAGTTTCTGGATGCCAATGAAGTTCCTGCTTCAGTAAAAATCATCGACCTTTCTACTGACTATCGTGCTAAAAGTCCAAACCACAATTTTGTGTACGGTTTACCCGAACTTAATTGGGGTGAAATAAAGAACGCCACACGCATAGCCAATCCCGGTTGTTTTGCCACAGCCATTCAGCTGGCATTATTTCCGTTGGCAGCAGTTGGTTTACTTACCGACGAAATTCATGTAAATGCCATTACAGGTTCTACGGGAGCAGGTGTGAAGCCGTCGGAAACATCTCATTTTAGCTGGCGCAATAATAATATTTCCATTTACAAGGCATTTAATCACCAACATTTGGATGAAATCGGGCAATCGCTTCGTCAGTTGCAGCCCGGTTTCAAAAAATCACTGAATTTTATTCCGGTTCGTGGAAATTTTGCACGTGGTATATATGCCACAACCTATACAACTTGCGCATTAAGCTTGGATGAAGCTAAGAGATTATACGCTGATTTCTACAAAGATGCAGCTTTTACTTTTGTGGTAGATAAAAATCCGGATATGAAGCAGGTGGTAAATACCAATAAAGGTATTGTTTACCTTGAAAAACACGGAGATAAATTGTTGATTGTTTCAATGATTGATAATTTGTTAAAAGGCGCATCGGGTCAGGCAGTTCAAAATATGAATTTGATGTTCGGATTGGACGAAAAAACAGGTTTAGGGTTAAAATCTATTGGATTTTGATGAAT
>CAIKVR010000012.1 GCA_903830915.1 uncultured Bacteroidales bacterium | reverse complement strand
CTGTGATTTTATCCATCCATTGCTGTGCGCTAACCGATGGAAAATCAGCCAATAAATTCAATTTTTTTTCTGCCATAATATAGTTTAATTGTCTAAATTTCTAAGAGAGTGCAAAATTACTACTTTCTGTTGAGTTAACCGAATTTTTTTGCATGTAATTAGAGAAAAATTTCTGTAATTGAATTCTAAAACAATTTAGGTTCATTTATCGTTAATTGTATAAATAGAAAATATACTCAAATGATTAAATTAAAACAAGATCAATTTCTACCCATCTCACTCGACGAAGCCTGGAAATTCTTTGCAACCCCCAAAAACTTAAATGAAATCACTCCGGACGATATGGTTTTTGAGATTATATCTGATTTACCGGAAACCATGTATGCCGGCTTGCTGATTAATTACAGGTTGAAACCAATACTGAATATACCTATCGATTGGTGTACGGAGATTACTCACATCAAAGAAAAAGAATATTTTGTGGATGAACAGCGAAAAGGTCCATACCGTATCTGGCATCACGAACATCAATTTAAAACAGTTGAAGGCGGCGTTTTAATGACTGATATTCTGCATTATGACATTGGTAAATGGTTCCTAGGAATAATTGCAGGGAAATTGTTTGTCAATAAAAAAGTAAAACGTATTTTTGAATACAGATACAAGATACTTGAATCTTATTTTCAAAAATAACATGTATCTTTACACCTCATTATCATTCAAATTTAGTCTTATATGAAAAAAGTAATCAATCTCGCTTTAGTTATTATAGCCGGAATTATTCTGGTTTATATGCAAATGCCTACAGTAAACTATGGTTTTACAGGCTTTGCCGTGTTGCTTATGATTTTAATCGGTGTATGGGTATTGCTCAATAATCCGTTTAGCGTCGTTCAGGGTAAAAACAATGCTCCAACCATCAAACTGGGCAAGCCGGGCAAAGCTTCATTTGTTTTGTTGGTCGTATTGGGACTTTATATTACAGTTGTTCCAGCTATTACAAGTTGGGCCTTGCTTCGCAACGGCGAATACCGCAATCTGATTGGCAAGGTAGAAACCGAATCGAATCTTTCGAGCCACATGTTGCCTATTTCTATCGAGAAAATACGCGTGGTGGATCAGTCGCTGGCGCAATTGCTGGGCGACAAGGTGCTTGGTTCACAATCGGCTCTTGGAAGTCAGGTTACGCTTGGGACTTTTAATATCCAGAAAGTGAACAACGATTTGTATTGGGTTGCTCCTTTATTGCATTCCGGCTTTTTCAAATGGAATAAAAATATGCAGGGAACCAACGGCTACGTGATGGTAAATGCCTGTAACGAGCGTGATGTAAAACTGGTTCAGGAAATTAACGGTAGCAAAGTGTATATCAAATATCAATCGGAAGCTTATTTTGGTGATAACCTAGAACGTTACCTTTATTTTCATGGCTACTGGAACGTGGGTCTGACCGATTATTCATTCGAGATTGACGATGCCGGAACGCCTTACTGGGTGGTTACCAAATTCAAAAAGACTATTGGTTTTGCAGGCGACGAAGCGCAGGGTGTTGTCATTTTAAATGCTCAAACGGGTGATATAAAAGAATACAGCATCGAAAACACTCCGAAATGGGTTGACCGTATTCAACCGGGTAATTTTGTTGAAACTCAGCTAAACGATTGGGGCGAATACGTGAAGGGTTATTGGAACTTCTCCAACGAAGGTAAACTGAAAATAACCGAAAATGTGTCGATGGTATATGGCGAAGACAATAATGCGTATTGGTACACCGGGCTGACTTCGGTTGGTGCTGATGAGTCGACTGTTGGTTTTGTGTTGGTAAATACCCGCACGAAAAAAGCCGTTTGGTATAAACAAAGCGGTGCCACCGAAATGGCCGCTCAGAATTCTGCCAAAGGAAAAGTGCAGGAAAAAGGTTTCTCGGCTTCCATGCCTATTCCTTATAATATCAACAATATCCCTACTTACGTGATGACCCTGAAAGATAACGGCGGGTTGGTGAAAATGTATGCCATGGTTGCTATAGAAGATTATACCATTGTGGGAGTGGGAAATACCTTGCGCGAATCTCTAATGGCTTATAAAAATGCATTCAACCAGAGTGGAAATAAAATCAGTACCAAAAGTAAAACGGAAAAAAACGTAGTGAAATCTGTGGTTACACGCATCAACGGGGATGTGAAAAATGGAAACACCTATTATTATTTCACCCTGAGAAGTTATCCGAAAATCTTTATAGGTTCAACGCAGGTTTCAAACGATTTCCCACTTACAAACCTGGGCGACAGTGTGTACGTTACTTTCGATAACGACAATCAGGATGTGATTGATGTGTCGTCGTTTAAAAATAAGAATATAAAATGACCTCACTCCTTCACCCCTCTCCTTGAGGAGAGGGGGTAAAGACAGAACTTTTTAAGCTTTCTAACTTTAAGAACTTTATTACTTTATAAACTTTCAAACTTTCAAAACTCAATAAACTTTCAAACTCACAATCATGCATTTATTTCAAAATTTCTTCGAAATCAACTGGCTGGCAGTAATCGTTTCAGTCGTTTTATCGTTTGCTTTGGGTGCATTATGGCACTCGGTATTATTCAAAAAAGGCTGGAGTGAAGATTCCGGTTCGGTTTACAGTTCTCAGAATCATGGAAACCCTGCCGTTATATTCGGGCTTTCAGGCTTGCTCCATCTGGTGTTGGTAATTGCCCTTGCTATGTTTGTCGGGCAGCACACCAATTTTCTGGGTGGTGCTTTAAAAGGTCTGTTCGTGAGTCTGGTGTGGATTGCAACGAGCATTGGCGTAACCTATATCTTTGTGGGTCGTACATTCCGTTTATTCCTGATTGATGCCGGATTCTACGTGATATTTTTGACTTTAGCAGGAATGATATTAGGGGGCTGGCGTTAATTTCTAGTTGCAATTTAACGTAAAAAAACCGCTTTGTCCTTCAACAAAGTGGTCTTTTTGATATTTTTGGTTTTATTATTACAGGATGCAATTTCCTGTTTGTGCCGAATTGATAGGAAACATTAACGATTGATAGGGGCAGAAGACTGCAATTCTGAAAGGCAAATAAAAGGAAACCGCTTTTTACGAGAGAATGTATTGTGATGTAAGTTATCCCTTTACCTACTTGATTGGAATTGAACTATTTCCTTCTGTAATTGTTTGTGTTGGAAAATATAATTATGGATAAAGCAACCACAGTCGACGAATATATTCAGTCACAACCTGAAGTCTATCGTAAGTCGTTAGAACAACTTCGTCAACTTATACGCACTTTAGTCCCGGAAGCGAATGAATCAATTAGTTACGGAATAGCTTGTTACACTTATCACTATATGTTTGTGGGATTTAGTGCTCATAAAAATCATTTTACGTTTACTTCTATGAGTTCGACTTTGTTTCAGAAGTTTAAAGAAGAGCTGGAAGAATATGACACTTCTATGGGTGGAATCAGGTTTAAACCAGGACAAGAAATTCCGGTTGATTTAATTAGTCGAATCATATTGGAAAAGAAAGCCGAAAATGAAATGCGTGCAGCATTGAAAAAGAAAAAATAAAAATAGATATTAGTCATTATACATGTTATATGTGTCTGAATAATTTAACGTTACATTTTTAAACAAATCAATGGAACGCGGATGAACGCTGATTTAGCTGATAAAATGTAAAAACGGATTTTCAAACGGATTGTATCCCCGATAAATCGGGGCTGATTTAAAGAACTAAGTCTTTATAATTCCGACATGTCGGAATAAAATCCGTCCTATCAGCATTTTTCCGCGTTCTATTATCTATAACAATCGAACTTATATAATCTCTATTTGCGATTATATAAGTTCATTATTTTAGACAAAATATAATGTTGAACGCAAAGAACTCTAAGACGCTAAGAAAAACTTTTAAGTTTTTCACTTTGCGTACTTTCTTGGCAAGCCAAGAGGCAAAGCCGAGCGGCGTATATTTGATGATAACATAAAAAGTGTATTTTATCTTTACGTACTTTGCGTTTAACTGTTTTTTGACAAAAACTATTTCAACTTATATAATCCATATTTTATCTGTGGAAATCCGCTAAATCAGCGTAATGCCGTCAAGACGGCATCTTCGATTTGCGTTCCATTTCTTTATTTTAAAATATAATTCAATAAATCAATTACTTGTAAGTTATTAACATAATATAATGTCGTATTTTATCAAATAAATGGAACGCGGATTTTCGCTGATATAGCTGATATTTACGGATAATAATTATACTGATTTTAAACTGATTTTAGTCATGCAAGCATGACTGATAAGATTGTAAATACATGAAAATCATTCCGACAAGTAGGAATTAAAATCCGTTTTAAAATCCGCTTTTTCAGTGAAAATCTGCGTTCTATTCTTTTATTTTTTTAAAGTGAATAATATGACATTATTTATTTCCCACTACTTAACTTGTATAATGCCTAATAAAGTAGAATTAATAATGCTAATGTATGTCGTTATGAATACTCTAAAATTGTATATAAGAAAAGGGTTAGTTTTATTTTTTGATTAAAAATATTTATTTAAATAGGAACTTCTTGTCGATTACCAGGTCAAGTTGGTCGTATTGTTGACACTTTCACTGATTAGCTCACAACTAACTCTCCTTTGCAAAGAGTTCCAATATTTATATTCGGCTGAATTTTACTAAGAAGTTCAGCCGAATTTAGAAACTGTTTAAAAATAAATCTTAAATTGTTTTTCAATTATTTTTCAGGCTAGTTGTGGCTTTGTTTATCGAAAAATAGCGGGCTATTTGAGAGAAATAAAGGTGCAAATAGACAAAAAAGAATGAAAAACAATAAGATAGTTTTAGTCTCTAAAAATTAGAATTTTATATCCGGCTGAAAACCAGTTGAAATGCTTTATCAACGTTTATTTTTAAACAGTTACTTATATTTTACTTCCCTTAGGGTTTCCTTCATACGGAAATAAGGTATGTTACTACCGATTTTTTATGTCATTTAGATACCAATTACAGCCTAATCTTACACTTACTCGATATATAAAACAATAAAATGCAATATAAAGATGACATTTCTTTTGTTTTTTTTGGATTTGAATTTTATTATGTACACAAAAAAAACTAACTTTGCAACTCTAAAAAACAGCTAATTCAAAAATTAATTTTTAAATTAAATAATTCAATATGAGTAACACAAAAAGAGTCTATACATTCGGTAACGGATTGGCCGAAGGTAAAGCAGACATGAAAAACTTGCTCGGTGGAAAAGGAGCAAACCTTGCTGAAATGAATTTGATCGGTGTACCCGTTCCTCCGGGTTTCACTATTACTACTGATGTTTGTAGCGAATACTATTCTCTTGGAAAAGAGCAGGTTGTTGAACTTTTGAAACCTGAAGTAGAAAAAGCAATTGCAGGTCTGGAAGTATTAATGAAATCCAAATTCGGAGATATTGAAAACCCATTGTTAGTATCTGTTCGTTCAGGTGCGCGTGCTTCAATGCCGGGTATGATGGACACTATTTTGAACTTGGGTTTGAATGATGCAGTGGTAGAAGGAATGACCCGTAAAACCGGAAATGCCCGCTTTGCATGGGATTCTTACCGTCGTTTTGTGCAAATGTACGGTGACGTGGTATTGGGCATGAAACCTGAAAATAAGAATGATGCTGATCCTTTTGAAGAAATTCTGGATCATTTGAAAGAAGAAAAAGGCGTTGAACTGGATAATCAACTTTCTGTTGACGACTTGAAAGAATTGGTAGCTAAATTTAAAGCTGCTGTAAAAAAACAAACCGGACATGATTTCCCTGAATCTGCTTACGAGCAACTTTGGGGTGCTGTATGCTCGGTATTCGATTCATGGATGAACGACCGCGCTATCCTTTACCGCAAAATGGAAGGAATTCCTGCCGAATGGGGAACAGCCGTTAGCGTTCAGTCGATGGTATTTGGTAACATGGGCGAAACTTCAGCTACGGGTGTTTGTTTCAGTCGTGATGCTGCTACCGGTGAAGACATGTTTATTGGTGAATACCTGATTAATGCTCAGGGTGAAGATGTGGTGGCCGGTATCCGTACTCCACAGCAAATCACCAAAGAAGGTTCACAACGCTGGGCTGTGTTGGCAGGTGTTTCTGAAGCCGATCGTGTGGCTAAATTCCCTTCAATGGAAGAAGCAATGCCTTCAATTTACTTAGAATTAGATGCTATCCAAACTAAACTGGAAAACCATTACAAAGATATGCAGGACATGGAATTTACCGTACAAGAAGGTAAATTGTGGTTCTTACAAACCCGTAACGGAAAACGTACCGGTGCTGCTATGGTAAAAATTGCCGTAGATATGCTTCGTCAGGGAATGTTGGATGAAAAAACAGCTATCCTTCGTGTTGATCCAAACCGTTTGGACGAATTACTCCACCCTGTTTTCGACAAAAAAGCGTTGAAAGAAGCTAAACTGATTGCAAAAGGATTGGCTGCTTCTCCTGGTGCTGCTTCAGGTCGCGTTGTTTTCAATGCCGATGATGCTGCCGACTGGGCTGCTGCCGGTGAAAAAGTAATTATGGTACGTGTTGAAACTTCTCCTGAAGACTTAGCCGGTATGGCTGCTGCTCAGGGAATTCTGACTGCTCGTGGCGGTATGACTTCTCACGCAGCTGTTGTGGCTCGTGGTATGGGTAAATGCTGCGTTTCAGGTGCCGGTACATTGAAAATTGATTATGCTGCCAAAGTAATGGAAGTAGATGGTTTAGTTGTGAAAGAAGGCGATTATATTTCATTAAATGGCTCTACCGGTGATATTTTCTTAGGAAAAGTTGGCACTATGGAAGCTGAACTGGATGCTGACTTTGCCGAATTGATGGCTTTGGCCGACAAACATACAAAAATGGCTGTTCGTACAAATGCTGATACACCTCACGATGCACAGGTTGCCCGTAAATTTGGTGCTACCGGTATCGGACTTTGCCGCACAGAACACATGTTCTTCGAAGGTGAAAAAATTAAAGCTATGCGCGAAATGATTTTGGCTGAAAACGAAGAAGGTCGTCGTGTTGCATTAGCCAAAATTCTTCCTTATCAACAAGAAGATTTCGAAGGCATTTTTGAAGCCATGGCAGGTTGCCCGGTTACAGTTCGTCTACTCGATCCACCGTTGCACGAATTTGTTCCTCACGACGAGAAAGGTCAACGTGAAATGGCTGAAGCAATGGGTGTTTCGGTAAAAGTTATCAAACAACGTGTAGATTCACTTCACGAACAAAACCCAATGTTGGGTCACCGTGGTTGTCGTTTAGGAAATACATATCCTGAAATTACAGAAATGCAAACCCGCGCTATTCTTGGTGCTGCATTGGCATTGAAGAAAAAAGGTATCAAGGTTCTTCCTGAAATTATGGTTCCTTTAGTAGGTATAAAATTCGAGTTTAACGAACAGGATAAAATCATTCGCGACACTGCTGCCCAACTGTTTGCTGAAAAAGGCGACAGCATTGAGTTCAAAGTAGGAACTATGATTGAAATTCCTCGTGCTGCACTTACTGCTGATAAAATTGCTGCAACAGCTGAATTCTTCTCATTTGGAACAAACGACTTAACTCAGATGACTTTCGGATATTCACGCGACGATATTGCTTCGTTCCTGCCTATCTATCTTGAAAAGAAAATTCTTAAAGCCGATCCGTTCCAGGTTCTCGATCAGAATGGTGTAGGACAATTGGTACAAATGGCAACCGAAAAAGGACGCTCAGTAAATCCTAATCTGAAAGTAGGTATTTGCGGCGAACACGGAGGTGAACCGTCGTCAGTTGAATTCTGCCACCGCACAGGTTTGAACTATGTAAGCTGCTCACCATTCCGCGTGCCTATCGCACGTTTGGCTGCTGCTCAGGCTGCATTGAAATACTAATCAGTAATTTATTAATAGAAAAAGGGAAAACTTAATTAGTTTTCCCTTTTTTATTAACAAATATTCAGTTGACATTATATAAATTCAAATGTTTGTAAGAATAGAACGAGAAAAAACGCTGACAGGACTGATCTAAAACGGATTTTACTCCGACATGTCGGAATCGAAGATCAACGCAGTTAATGATAAAGACTTAGTTCTTTAAATCAGACCCTCCCGGTAACTATCTGGATCTAGGGGATACTATCAGAACCATCAACTCTTAATAAAGAAACTTGTAAACCCCTATAATAACTAACTCTAGGTACGCCACGTAAAGTGTAACCTCTTACTTCACTTGTCGCCAAATCAATTGTTAAAGTTGT
>CAIKVR010000011.1 GCA_903830915.1 uncultured Bacteroidales bacterium | reverse complement strand
CCATCATTGAAACCATCAATATGTCAAATACCACTACCTGTAATTTCTAACAGTTGGAAACAATGAATCTCATTGTTTTCTTCATGTTATAATTAACGGGTGCGCAAATGTAATGAAGATTTTAATACAATCCAATAACAACATTTCAACAATTTTCAACAACATGTTGAAAGATAAATTTGGTCAATTCAAAGTTTCTGAAAATCAACCAAATACAAAGGCAATTTTTAAAAACTGTATCTGCAAAAAGTTACGCAGTACTTACGCATGTTGATTATTTTTATCATTACGGGCAAAATTCTTTTCAATATCTTCTTCACTATCTCTTCCATCTACAATAAAAGTTTATTGTCTTCTAAACTATCTTAACCTACATCTTTTTTAATATCTTCAATAAGTTTATCACTACTTTGTAAAATTACAAAAACCAATGAACCGAACGGTTCAGTTCCTTTTGTAAGATTACAAATCACATTGAACCGAATGGTTTGGTCACTTTTGTAAGATTACAAAAGCAGTTGAGCCG
Source organism: uncultured Bacteroidales bacterium (assembly GCA_903830915.1). Taxonomy (GTDB): domain Bacteria; phylum Bacteroidota; class Bacteroidia; order Bacteroidales; family Paludibacteraceae; genus Paludibacter. The sequence goes on along the minus strand of CAIKVR010000011.1, from coordinate 1,609 downwards.
ATCGATTTAGTCCTTTTGTAAAGTTACAAAGCATCCAATCCGCACGATTTATCCCTTTTGTAACTTTACAATTAACAAAAACCGAACGGTTTTCCCCTTTTGTAAGATTACAATTGCCCTGAACCGAACGGCGAAACCCTTTTGTAAGATTACAAAAGGGATGAATCAGATGGTTTATACTCTTTTGTAAAGTTACAAAACATATAAATCACAGGGTTTACAGCTTTTGTACAATTACAAAAGCTATGCGCCGTAGGGTTTACAGTCTTTGTAATAATACAAAACAGATCCATACGATGGATTAGTAAAAAATAAATCAAAGAAAATATTAGAAACGACAGTATAGATAATGTGAAATTTTTTATCTTTGCACAATGTATAGATGCGATGCTTCGCGTTTTAATAAATATACATATTCATACGAGACGTCAGGCATGGTGTCTCTACAAAACAAACAATCTATCAAATAATACAATTTACCCGTAGAGACACAATGCATTGTGTCTCTACAATAAAATGAATTTCAAACATATTAATTAAATAGCATTCTGCTATTGTTCGCACGCACGAAACCTGAGAAATTTCTTTTTAAGCGAACATCACAAACAGATTCAATGAGCAAAATGCTCACGCCAACCGGCGTGGGCTTTTGACTTATCGTTTGTGGTGGGCTTCTCAGGGCCTCGTGCGTGGGTAAGGAATTTAGTCCACGCTTTTTTTGTGGGCAAAATTCTTACCTGAATAATGGTGGAAGCGAAAGCTGAAGCCATGAATAATAATCAAAAACAACATTCTAATAACCAGTATAATGAGGGTTTCACTCCGAGTGAAGCCCTCATTTGCATGTACTTATTCAATTAATTTAAAATAATCAAAACAATATATGCCAACATTAAACTGGATAGGTAAAGATAAAGTAGTAAACCATCATCACGATGTTCCATTTCGCGTACTAGACCATAAATATGGTTTTACTGACAAAAAAGGAGAACAATCCATTGAAGTAAGAAGCGGAAACAAAATAATTCATGGTGATAATCTGGAAGCATTAAAAGCCTTACTGCCTGAATATGAGGGACGTATTGACTGTATTTACATTGATCCCCCATACAACACAGGTAAAGAAAAATGGGTGTATAATGACAATGTAAAAGACAAACGAATTGAGAAATGGCTGGGAGAGGTTGTTGGTGTTGAGGGTGAAGACTTTACACGTCATGACAAGTGGCTGTGTATGATGTTTCCTCGATTAAACTTATTATACAAACTTCTGAAAGAGGACGGACTTTTCTTTTGCTCGATTGACGATTATGAGCAAGGGAATTTAAAACCAATGCTTGATATAATTTTTGGTCATCAAAATTTTCTAAACAACATTATTTGGCAACGAGCTTATTCGCCAATCAATACAAAAAAGAGATTTTCTGCGAACCATGATTTCGTTATGTGTTATGCAAAAAATAAATCTCAGGTAAATTTATTATTGCCCAGAACTGAGGATGCAAATGATAGATATTCAAATCCCGATAACGACCCTAGAGGTTTATGGACTTCTGGAGATTTATCAGTTGGTCCTGTTGTCGAAGAAAAAGTCTATGAAATTATAACT
>CAIKVR010000010.1 GCA_903830915.1 uncultured Bacteroidales bacterium | reverse complement strand
GCTACCGCGCGATTGCATCGCGTGGTGACTGTAAATAAGAATAAGAGATTGCCACACGATGCAATCGTGCGGCAGCTGCGGGACTGCCAAAAGGAATGTATATTGCTAAGATAATTACTGCTGAAGGTACAACAGAACGGAAAATCGTGAAGGAATAAACCTATGTAGAGACGCAATGCATTGCGTCTCTACAAACAAAATAAATCCCCTCGCTACCCCTGCTACCGCGCGATTGCATCGCGTGGTGACTGTAACTAAGAATAAGAAATTGCCACACGATGCAATTCGTGCGGTAGCGAGTAGCAATATAAGAAATGCGTAATTTGTCAAAACCCCGACAAACCACGCATGTATTTTAATAGTGAAAATGAGCAAATAGTAAATGATTACATTCTTTCCATATACCAGCTTAGTTCTTTTTCCATTTTTTTGTATTTAAAAATGGTGGTAATAATCTTTTGAAGCCGTATGAAAGCGGTTTCGCTTTTTACCACATAATCGAAGGCGCGGTGATGCATACAGTCAATAGCCACCTCAATTTTATCCTGCGACGAAAGCATTACCACCGGTATATCGGGATTGAATGCCTTTATTTTATCAAGCGTTTGAATTCCATTCATGGCGGTTTTATCAATTCCATCGAGGCAATAATCCAGTATAATCACATCCGGACTATGCGACAGATTTTCCATGCATTTTTCGCCCGTAGGATAGGCTTCAATAATAAAATCGGCATGTTCCAAAAACTCCAATTCCAGTAATTTCAGAAATACTGCATCGTCATCTACCAGAAAGAGTTTTATTTTATCTTTGTTCATTATATTTCATTTTTAATTCTATTAAACTCTACTTCTAATTCCCGGCAAGTCTGTTCGCACACACTTCCAAGTTCGGCAACCATCCGTTTTATTTCACCCATTTGTTCCTGATTGCTTGCAAATTCCTGAATTCTCTTTGCCATATATTCAATATCTTTACTCAAACCAACAATAGAAAACGAGGGAATCATTTTGTGTACAGCTGAATACAATGATTTCCAGTCTTTATCTTCCATGCTTTGATACATAGTGGTTACTAAGGTTGAAGTCTGTTCCAGGTACAGCGATATCATTTCCATCATCAACTGTGGATTCGATTTAGTTCGGGTGTTAAGGTATTCAAGGTCAATATATTTCTTATTAATATCGGGCAATATAGATTCTACCGGTTTTATATTAATTACTGCGGTTGGTTTTTTTACCAGACTTACAATTTTGTTGTACAACAGCTTTTCGTCAACCGGTTTGGCAATGTAATCGTTCATACCCACCTCCCGGCATTTGGCTAAATCCATCGTAGTAACATCAGCCGTAAGGGCAATAATGGGAATGTTTGAATGTAAAATATTACGGATATAATCGGTAGCTTCAAAGCCATTCATTTCGGGCATTTGTAAGTCCATCAGAATAATATCGTAGGTTTTTGCCTCAAGTCGTTCAATGGCAATTTTACCGTTGGAGGCAATATCCCGTTGAAATCCAAAATCATCGAGCAGGGTTTTCATCAGCAACTGATTGAGCGGAATATCTTCCACCACCAATACATTTATATTGTCAACTTCAATATCGATTTTTTCAACCACAGTAGCTATTTCAGCACTTTCGGTTGTTTTCTGAAAGCTCAGCGTAAAGCTAAAGGTCGAACCTTTACCTTCTTCACTTTTCACCACCACTTTTCCGCCTTGCGGTTCTACCAGTTGTTTTACAATAGCCAAACCCAGACCTGTGCCACCATATAAGCGCGAAGTGCCACTGGAAGCTTGTTGGAAATTTTCAAATATCTTGTCAATTTTGTTTTCAGGAATACCAATTCCCGTATCTGCCACTACAAACTCAATGGTTACTTTTTCAAAATCCTGACTCAATAGTCTGACACTAACGGTAATTGAGCCTTTTGAGGTGAATTTCACCGCATTACTTATCAAATTCAAGATAATTTGATGCAACCTAACCGGGTCACCAAGCAATACTTCAGGAATTCTTTCATCGTATTCTTTGATAAGTAAGAGGTTTTTTTCCCAAATTTTGGATTCAAACAGATGAATCATCGCTGCAATGGAAACCGATAATTTAAACGGAACCTGCTCAAAAACCATTTTCCCTGCATCAACTTTTGCCAAATCCAGAATATCATTGATTAGTACGATCAGCGCATCGCCACTCAGTTTTATGGCAGTCAGGTATTCCTTTTGTTTGGCTGTCATATCCGTTTTGAGCAATACCTTGGTGAAACCGATAATAGCATTCATAGGAGTGCGGATTTCGTGACTCATATTCGACAGAAACTGCTGTTTTGCTTTTACCGCATTCTCTGCCGTGAGCGTTGCCGTCTCAGCTTTGGCTTTGGCTATTTCAGCTATTTCGGTTGCCATTTCGGCAAATACAATAGCTTCATTAAGTTGTTTTTCTATTTTTTTCTGCTCGGTGATATCACGTGCTACCACCACTGCACCAAGTACTGAGCCATTTACATCTTTATAAACCGACCCATTAAATAATACATCGGTCAGTTTTCCATCGGTTATTGTGAGCGGATAATCAGCCACAAAACCTTTAGAAAATACTTCCTGATATACTTTTCGAGCTTTATTTGGTTCTGTAAAATAGTTGAAAAAATCTGTTCCTATCAGTTTTTCGCGCGAAATACCCGTAATTTTGACAGAAGCATGATTCATATCCGTAATTTTTCCATGAGGATTAATCGTGAAAAGCGGATCATGACTGGCTTCAATAAGACTTCGGGCATATTGCGAAGCTAGTTTAAGTGAATAACTTATTTCTTCGAGTTCTTTGCTTTCTGTTTCTCGTTTTTCTTTCTCTTCGTTTTGAAAAACCAGTTCTTTATCGGCAATTTTCAACTCGGCAGCACGTTTCTTCTTCTCGCCGGTTTGATATACCAACTCTTTGTCAGCAATTTTTAATTCTGCAGCACGTTTCTCTTTTTCTTCATTCTGATAAACAAGTTCTTTATTAGCCAGTATTAGTTCAGCAGCTCGTTTTTCTTTCTCATCATTCTGGAATGCAAGTTCTTTGTTAGCAATAATTAGTTCTGCAGCACGTTTTTCTTTTTCTTCGTTTTGAAATATAAGCTCCTTATTAGCCAGAATAAGTTCAGCAGCGCGTTTTTCTTTTTCTTCGTTTTGAAAAAGCAATTCTTTGTTTGCAACAATCAATTCTGCAGCACGTTTTTCTTTTTCATCATTCTGAAATGCAAACTCTTTGTTGACTTCACGTAGTTCAATAGCCCATTTCTGTTCCGTTATGTCGCGTGCCACTACTACTGCACCAAGCACATTCCCTTCACTATCTTTGTAAACAGAACCATTAAACAGAACATCCGTGAGATTACCGTTTATATGTCGGAAAGTGAGTGGTAAATCTTTCACAGTACCATTCCGAAAAACCTGCTGGTACACGGTCCTTGCTTTTTCGGAATCGGTGAAATAATCCACGAAATTAGAACCGATCAGTTTTTCACGTTCAACACCCGTAATATTCACCTTTGCCTGATTCATATCCATTATTCTCCCATCAATATCAATGGTAATCAACGGATCGAGGCTGGCTTCAATTAAGCTGCTGGCATATTGCGATTCATGTGTATTTGTACGTTCCATATTGCTTAACCCCCTAAATCCCCCATGTGGGACTTTAAGATAGTTTTGTTAGTAATTTATAGTAATTTGCAAACATGATTTAATCAGTTGATATAAGATAATTTATAAAATTCAAATACTTCGTCTTAAGTCCCCCATGAGGGATTTAAGGGGCACTATATGTCTTCTATCTGATTTCTGCGCTTGTCCTTCAGCTGTTTGAAATGCGAAGGCGAAAGTCCGGTTACTTTTTTAAATTGATTGGAAAGATGCGCTACACTGCTGTAATTCATCTTCCAGGCAATTTCGGTAATGTTCAATTCGTCGTAAATAATCAATTCCTTTATCCGTTCAATTTTATGATTGATTATAAAATGTTCGATAGTAACACCCTGAATTTCAGAAAAAAGATTGGCAAGGTAGGTATAGTCGTGTTTCAGTTTTTCGCTCAGGTAATCGGAAAAATTCACCTTTAACGTTTCGTCAGAATGATGAACCATTTCAATAATGGCATTTTTTATTTTTTCTATCAATACTGCCCGTTTATCGTCCATCAACTCAAGGCCGGAGTTTAATAATCCCACTTTCAGTTCATCCCGTTGCTCCAAAGTCAAATTTTCCATTACATCTACTTCGCCCAATTCCACCACGATGAAGTGAAGACCGAGCTTCTTCAACTCTTCTTTTACCGCCATTTTGCAGCGGTTACTGACCATATATTTGATATATAATTTCAAAATATTTTTTTTTTGATTATATGTTGGTAAAGGTACGCTTCTTTATTTTGTAAATCATTACAAAACTTTGAAAATAAGTTACATAATTCACACATTTAGTATTGAGCATAGTCATACCTGTTTTAGATGAAAATGCTTTTTAACCCAATTGGGAATAACCAATACACCCAACAAAAGATAGAGATAATAACTAATCATTCGCCAGATAAGCGTAACAAAAATAATAGTACTGTTTGACGAAAAAATGTCGCTGTAGTACTCTTTAAATGCATATTCGGTTACTCCGCTTCCTCCGGGTGTAGGACTTACCACCATTACCACCCAAAGCACCAGTTGCCTTGCAAATACAATTAGATGTGAACTCACGGGAGCAAATGCCATAAATACAGCATTCACAACCAAAAATCGGGCTGTCCAGGTGAGTAAAGTCATGCCAAAAGCCTTTATCCAAAACCATAGGGTGCGATGTCCGATATCGTACGATGTTTGGATTAAATTGTCGGTTAGATTCTCAACCTGTGTGTACCAGCGACGCAAAAAAGGTAGTTTAAAAAGCAGCAGCAGAATCACTTTAATCCAATTTGGATATTTAAAAATTCCGATAAATAAGATACTGGTCCAGATGAGTCGGGTGAAGTAAATTCCGGCGAATATCACACCAAATGTAGAAACTATGGCCGAGGATGAATTGAAAATGGAGTGCAGAGGAATAAACAAAAAGATAACCGGACAAACAAGAATAAAAAACAATTCGTCCAGAAACAGATTTACAAACATGATGGTGGCACTTCTGCCGGCACTGATACCTTCTTTTACCAAAAACAGAACCACAATACTTGAACCACCCACTGCTGCAGGAGTTATAGCGGATGTAAACTCACTTAACACATTGATTTGAAAAGCTTGTTTCCATGTCAGCACATTGTCGGTTAAATGTCGAAACCTCATGATAAGTCCCACATCGCGCAATAGCATGAGTAAAAATGCCAACAGAATAAATAAAGCACTGGTAATAGTAAAATTAATGGTCGAAAAAACAGTCAGATCAAATTCATCAACGAATAACCAACCGATAACAAATAAGCCTAATAATACAGGTATTAGAACCTGATATAAGTTGAATGGTTTTGAGTCTTTTTTGGAAGCAGACAGCACTAATTCGTCCATGTTCTTTTCATTAAATTTTCGTACCGGTCAATCACTTCTTCGGTCACACTTTTCCACGACCGGGCAATGGTTTTAGAGGCATTCTGACCAGCCATCCGAATTTTATCCGGTGAAGTGATTAATTCCCGTAGTTTTCCGGCAAACGATTCGGGTGAATTGTCGCTCAGAAACCCATTGAAATTATCAATAATCTTCTCTGCTGATGATGATCCGGTCACAAAGATAGTTGGTGTTTCCAATGCAGCAGCTTCACGCACCACAAGCGGCGCATTATCATAAATAGAAGGAAATAGGAATAAATCGGCAGCAGCATAATACTTCTTTATCTCATCCCGTTCGGTCAGTGAACCTACAAAATGAACTTTGGAAGTCAGATTCAAATCCTTTACCAATTGTTTCAAATCATCTACCGCATAACCTGTCCCCACAAAATACATCCTGAAAGCTAAATCATTTACCAACGCCAACGCTTCAATGATTAAGCGCGGATTTTTCTCCCATATATGTTGCCCCACAAACAGAAAAACAGTCTCATGATCTCCGATTTTGAGTTCACGCCGCGATTTTATTTTCACCGGTTCAATAGGTTTAAAACTTGAAAAATCATTGCCATTATCTACCACCACTACTTTTCCTTTGTAGCCATACTCACGAATTGTTTCTTCCACCGAAGCTTGTGGAATCCAGACTTCATCGGCACTTTCATAAAATTTCACTATGTGTTTCACCATAAAATTTGAAATACATTTGTTATGAACCGACCTTTCAAAATCATCGCGGTATTTGGAGTGAAATGTAGCTACAAAAGGTACTTTTTGACTTCGGGCAATGCGCCGTGCCAACAAGCCCGAACTAAACGGACAATGAGCATGAACCAATGCAAACGGAATTTTATTCAAGGCCGATTTGAATGTAAAATCAAATTCCGGAAATCCAAACCGGTAAGGCTTACGACCCGGAATTGGAAAAGAATTGTACCGATAGATTGGATATGATTTCTCATCAGTATATTCAGAAGATTTTGGAGTAACAACGCATACAGGTAGTTTGTGTTTTTTGAGCCAATAAGCGTAATTATCAACCGTCAAGGCTACTCCATCCATGATTGGCGGAAAACTATCGTTAAATATGCCAATTGTTTTCAGGTTAAAATAATCAATTGTTTTCATAGCCTTAGTTTTAAACCCTTCTTTCAATAAAGAATTTTCGTCGGGCATCCCTGAGAATCCAATAAATAACCATACTAATTAAAGCTCCGAAAAAACACCACACCGATGTTAGATATTGTGTAAAAAACAGGATTGTAACCAGACAGGATAAGGCCATTAGAATACCAAGAATATAAGTTCGATGGATACTTGAAATAAAAAGCGGAATAATGGATGCAAACAGGTAAATGGCAAAGACGAAAAGACGTAATGATTTCGGAAAAGTATCCACATATTCAATATGATACCCTCGTATTTCAGGCGTTACTTTAAATAACAATAAGCAAAAAATAAAATAAAGTGAAACTGAAATACCCATGACTAAAAAACCCCGTATTAACTTTCTTCGTTTTTTGTTCTTTTCCATCTGCAATACTGCCAATGGAACCATAAATGGCCAGAAAACTTCAGCCATTATTAAAAAGGTATAGGTTGCCGGTTTGAGGAAAGCTGCATAATCTGCATTTTGGAGTGCCAGCCACACAAAACCTTCGGCAAATTGCTGAAAGCCAAAAAACATGGGAATGCTGGCAAAGACTATTTGTGACGGTTTATGAACTGCATGTAAAGTAACAACACCTATAGCCACAACGACAATACCTCCTACAAAACTTGCTCCTGCTGAAAAACACATATTTATTTAGTTTAAATGGGGTAGATAATTCAAAAATCCCATGTGCAAAGATATGTGCCGGCAGTAGGTGAAATGTTATATCTAAATGATTATTAATTACATAATTCACACGTTTTTTTATTAGCAGTAAGCATGAAACCTATCTCAAAATAGTTATATAATTGTATATCTGCGCTTGAACCTGCTCCGTAAAATTCAGTTGATAATTTATTTAAAAATATTTGACGAAATTACTGCTTATGTTAAACATTTTTTTTATCTTTGGAGGCAAAAGAATAAACTATTGTTCATATTGAATACGCACAATGGGATTAATAAATATATGGTGAATATATGTGCAAGAGCAAATATATTGGTGTTATTGGCAAATTTAAAAAAAGAAAAAAGAAAGAAATGGGAATAGTAAAAGACTTATTATTAGGGAAGGAATATATATTTCAAGACTCGAAACTGGGCGAATTTAAAACGAGAATTCGTAATGTAAATAACAAGAAGAACCATACTTGGCTGGGAACTTTTTTTATAAATGGACAAAAATCTGAAACAGTAATTATATCAGAAGGAAACGTAGAAAGTCCATTTAAAGATCAACTTAAAGCTATTCATTCTATCATTGACTCGATTGATCTAATTAATCAGAAAGTTGAATCTGAATGGAAAATTTCCGAAGCTTCGAATGGGAACTATGAGGAAAACTGGTTGTCTAATAACTATTTATCTGTAATTGTTCCTAGAAAAATCGAAAATAACAGTTTTGAGATAAACTATGAATCTAACAACGAAAATTCGTCTAAAATGATTTCGTTGATTTGGGAAAATTCAAGAATTAGTGAATTCGAAATTTTAAAGTAGAAGTGTATTTTGCCTAATAAATATGGTTTAAAATTACTGTAGATTTGAGGAACAAACTTTTTCCATTACGGCTCGCTACCGCGCGATTGCGTGGGAAGTAGAAAGAATTTTTGTTTGAATAGACAGGTTTGCCACACGATAGAATTCGTGTGGCAACTAGGGGGCTAAATCGATGTTCTATTCATTAATTACTTTGAAACAAAGATTTTTTTAAGCATTAGGTTAATCTTCACACCTCACTTGTAGGTATTTTAATGGAAAGCACTCACTCAAAATGATGAGAATTAAACTATTGGTTCTATTGTTGTTTAATCTATAACTTACTAAGTAGAATTAACCTAAACTGGTTTTCTCAAAACATAAAGGTAACAATTCCCTGATATTATCTATCTGATAGACTTCATCCGTACCATAGAGTAAAACGGTAATATCTTTCTCAAATCGCATCTCTGTTTCGAGTAAAACCTGACGACACGAACCGCAGGGTGTTACCGGATTTTTCAGGAATTCTCCTTTGGTAAAAGCAGTAATGGCAATTGTTTTTACCGGAACATCGGGGTGTTGTGCATTGGCATAAAACATAGCAACCCGTTCGGCACATAGTCCGGAAGGATAGGCTGAATTTTCCTGGTTACTGGCAGCAAAAACTTTTTCGTTTTCAAGTTCAACCGCAGCACCTACATGAAATCCGGAATAAGGTGCATAAGCCTTGTTGACTTGTTCTTTAGCTGTATTAATTAATTGTTGCTTCGATGAATCCAGTTCATCAAAACTGAAAACTGTAACTTTCGTTTCAATAATTTTGTGTTGCATTATAGATTAGTTAAATAAAAAATATAATCGGGGTTATTACTTGCTTTTTGTTGATTTGCACTTTTTTGGCCGTCTTTGTTTCGTACAAAAATATAAAATTATCTAATCTAAACAGCTGTATTGATAAAATAGTTTTAAATTTGTGGCAAAATAGGGTTTCAAAACACCATATAAACATGGTAAATCCTATTTTTTACGACTTTCAGGTAACAGGATTTTTGTATTTGTCAATGTTCATTACGAGTATGATTGCTGAATTAACTACTAAACTCACTAAAATGCTTTCAACAAACAAACACATCTTATATATATTTATCTTCTTCACGCAGCTTTCAATTGCCCAAAACCGTAATCAGGTCTATCAGGCATACATCAATCAGTATTACAAATTAGCAATCAGACAACAAAAAGAACACAATATCCCTGCCAGTATAGTGCTAGCTCAGGGTTTACTGGAATCGGGTGCAGGCATAAGCGATTTTGCCAGACAGTCCAACAATCATTTTGGTATTAAATGTAATAACGACTGGATTGGTGCAACCATATATCATGATGATGATAAAAAAGGGGAATGTTTCCGAAAATACGAAAATGTATTGGACTCGTATGAAGACCACGCTTTGTTTCTGAAAAACAGGCAACGATATGCCTTTCTGTTCTACCTTGCGCCTTATGATTACGAAGGTTGGGCGCACGGATTGAAAAAAGCCGGTTATGCCACCGACCCAACTTATGCGTTCAAGCTGATTTCAATTATCGAGGATTTTAACCTTCACCGTTTTGATGTGGGTGAATTTGCACCGGTCACCTCCATTCAAAAAAACAATGCCTCCACTCAGAGTAGTATGGGTTTTATTCATGCCCGAAATACTCATTCGGTTTTCAGAGTAAATGGAGTAAAATTTATAACTTCTTCGTGGGGCGACACGTATGCAAGCATAGCCGAAGAGTTTAACCTCACTCCTGGAAAAATTTGTGAATTTAATGAGTTGGATGAGAAATCTGATCTTCAGGCTGGAATGAGAGTTTACATTGAACAAAAGAAAACAAAAGCACCCCGCGAATGTGAAACTCATGTGGTAGAGGACGGTGAATCGATGTACAGTATTTCACAGGACTACGGGATAAAAGTGGAAAGTATTTATCAGCTCAATAAAATTCCATTTACCGATGGAGTTTCGTACGGACAGATGTTGAAGCTAAGATAGGTTTCAGTAGGTAATTGAAAATTGAATCATGCGTAAAAAGAATACCGAATTATTAAGTGATGTTATCCGTCAGGTGTTGAAACAACAACATCTCGACAAACCGCTTAATGAAAAACG
>CAIKVR010000009.1 GCA_903830915.1 uncultured Bacteroidales bacterium | reverse complement strand
TTTATCGAAAAATAGCGGGCTATTTGAGAGAAATAAAGGTGCAAATAGACAAAAAAGAATGAAAAACAATAAGATAGTTTTAGTCTCTAAAAAATTTGAATTTTATATCCGGCTGAAAACCAGTTGAAATGCTTTATCAACGTTTATTTTTAAACAGTTACTTAGATAAACTCTATTGTTATCCGCTAAAAATTCATTTAGAATTAATAACTTGATAAGTTACTTAAAAAACCAAATCAGCCAAATTCAACTATCGGGTTATTTATCAATTTATCAGGATTTTTGAATTTAATGATTCAACCGAATTTGATACCTTGCTGATAAATAAGCCTTTGGGGAAACCCAATCTAATCATCTCGGGGCTTTTAGTGATTTTCTGAGATAATATCATTTGTCCGGATAGGTTGTATAACTGTAGCAATGAATCCGGATTTGATTCATTTTCTATGAATAATTTTCCCGAATTATAATATACTTTCAACTTCCCTGATTTATTTTCTTTTTTACCTGTATCAACAACTGGTGTAATATGAATAAAATCAATCTTGGCATTTGTACTCCCCGATGCAGTTTTTACAGTCAAAGTATCATTAGATACATTCACTAAAGCTGTTCCTGCATAATATTTAAAATTGGAAGTGGGAATATAATCAACTACCGTTACACCGTTTGCTTCAATTTTATGATAACTATCTGTGTATCCTGGATCACCAACTGCTATTGATATCCTGTATAGATGCTTTGGTAGAACAATTGACCATGAATACGTTCCACCAACCTGCATGTGAATAAATGTATCATACCGTTTATCGGTTGCTGTAGCTCTTTCGCGTGAATTAGCTGTATTATCCACATTCCAACCGTATGTATATCCATTTCCTCTGTTTCCAAAAATTGAACCATCATCCATTAAATATCCCGAAGGAGTTATGGTGGTGGTTTTCTGGAAATTTATCTGAATATCTCCTTTTGTTACTACTGGAAATGCAGGAGTCGTGCCAGCATCAATGCAATTCCAGTCAACACTATCCCTGAACAGAATATTGTTCGTTTTTCCGGTTGCTACAATGTGGTTTGAACCGCTTATCATAGGAATGCTGTCGAACATAAAGATATGATCGGGAGAACCAATGGCTTTATATTTTAATCCGTTAACTGTGATATAAACTGAGTCACAATTGGAATAAAGTTTCACTGGATTTTTCAGACTTGAACGATTGATAAATCTGCGACTACTGATATACACAAATTGTTCTTTTTTATTCCAGTTGGCTTTGTACCAATAAAATGCATCTTTTTTAATCGTACGATCAAAATTGATAATTCCTTTGTCGTTCAAGCCCGGGTGAAGTCCTTCATTGCGTCCATCAACAGCAAAATCAATTCCAATCCAAAGTGAAGTACTCCAAAAATACGGACGGGCAATGATGGCTTTCAGGTATTGCTCATGGAAATTATTCTGGTATTCTTCGGGATGCCACTGTCCTCCGGGAGTTGGTTGAGCTGCAGGGTATTCGTGTTGCAAAGGGTTACAACCTGCTCCATACTCACTGACACCGATAATTTTTTTTGGATATTTAGCATGCAAGGCGTCCATAGCACTGGCAAAACCGGAGATAGTGCTTGAATACCAGCCATCATACCGGTTATTTGAATACGTATCAGTAACCATGTTTACAGCTTTGTCAGCACCCATTGCCGCCAAAGTAGTTGGGCGATAGGTATCTTCCGATTTGACAACCTGATTCAGTATACTGTCAGTCCATACCGGACTAATGGTTGACTGATAATCAATTTCGTTGGAAACACCCCAGGTTATAATGCTGGGATGGTTATATTGCTGACGAAGCAATTCATACATGTTTACAACCGCATTGCCCGTGTAAGTGATATTATCGGCAGTTGTAGTTCCCACACTATTGACATTCGGAATTTCAGTCCAGCAGAGTATTCCAAGCGAGTCAAAATAATTATAGGTAAAATCGCCATGCTGATAATGCGAAAGTCGGAAATAATTCAGACCAGTTTCACGAAGTAAATCAATAGCTTCTTTTCGGTCTGAATCCAATAACGCATGACCTTTACTGATTTTGTTTTCGTGCAAACTCACTCCCCGCAATGGATATGACTTCCCGTTAAGGAAAAACCCATTATTTACATCAAGTGAAAAATAGCGTAAACCAAGGGGTTGACTGGAATTATCAACAAGTGTACCGTTTGAATACAGATTGACTTCAACCTTATACAAATAAGGGTCGTTAAGTCCATCCCATAAATGAGGATTGGAAACTGAGGTATTTACAGTGTAAGTCAGGGTGTCGTTCGCCGGAACTGTTTTGGTGTCAGTCAATGATTTGACAAGTTCTCCTGCTGCATTTTTAAGATTAATTTCTATTGTGGCAGTCTGTGTTGTAGCTCCTGCATTTTTGAGTTTTGTGATTACTTTCAAATCGGCAGATGTTGAAGAAACATTGCTCTGCTTGATAATGATGCCCGGTTGAGCAATAGTAGCTCCTCCGTTAAGCGTAAATTTATTGGAAATAAACTCGTTGGGGTTAATATGAAGTGGATTAGCTGTAATAATCTCGACATTCCTTGTAATTCCGCCATCATGATTAAAATCGGCCGAAAGTGGAGGACATAAAATCCCCGAGGCATTGTTTACCTGAAGTGCAATCACATTTTCCTTACCTAAAACCACTTTATCAGTAACATCGAACATGAACGCCCCATAGCCTCCCAAATGAGTTCCCAGCAAAGTGCCATTCAAGTATACAACAGCTTTGGTATTAACAGCAGAAAACCGCAGATAAATTACTTTAGCACTATATGCAGCCGGAATTGTAACGTGTTTTCGATACCAACCAATACCTCTGTAATAATTACTACCTCCATCCTCACCATCAGCAACATTCCACGTATGAGGAACAGTAATAACACCCCAACTGCTATCATCAAAACCAGTCAATTGGGCATTTGCCACATCAGCCTTATTAAATTTCCAGTTGTCGTTAATTATTGTGGATTCCTTAGCCTGAAGTCCTGAATGAACTATCAGAATTTCAACCAAAAGTAGAAAACATATTCTACAGATTTGTAATTTTTTCATAGGTACTGATAGTATTAAATATTTTCTCAATCAGAGTGTTAAATCTGAACCTTAAAGCATCGGAAAATTATTCGGATAATAACAATATAGATCCTGAATTCTCGCTGTTTGATACTGATACATAATAAACTCCTTTTGATAGAGATAAACCTGTAATTTGCAATTTCGATTCGTTTGGCTGTATCGTTTTCTTATAAATTACTCTGCCTGAAAAATCTGTAATTGTCACTTTCGATAGCTGATTGTTTTTGGTATATATATTAAAACAACCATCTTTCATCGGGTTAGGGAAAATTTTAAAATCATTATTCACTTCAGGCTGATGCACAGTTGTAATGGCAGTCCAGTTTATTCTGGTTTCAGTAATGCTATTCCATGTACTCTGACTATTGCCATTTCCAACAATTTTCACATATCTTGCTGGCAAATCTGTAAAATTGTAATTTTCAAGGGCTGAACTTCTGCCACTTGATGAACCGGTGTAAACCTGAACTGTATCTGAAATATTCGTTGATAGATAAATACTGAAGAAAGCCCTGCGAGTATTTCCGTTGAAAAAGGCTAAATCAACTGAACTAACCAGTTTTAAATCTCCTAAATCATACATAATCCATGCACCTTTTCCATCGCACGACCAACGGGTTGCAAAATCATAATCAAGTGTTTTATCAGGAGTATTGGAAGTGCCGGGTTCAAATCCACTCGCTGTTACACTTAAAATAGTGGTAAAAGAAAAGGTTTTTGTTTCACCTGGTTCTACTAAAAACCCTTCAGTACTTGAAATATTATTAATCTGAAGTTGATAAGAACCTGAAGTTAATCCCGTAACGGTCAAAATCGTAGTACTGTCATTTTCACCCTTAGAAACCGAGGATACAGATGCAGCATTATTTAAAACGTAATTTTGTGATTTTAAAGCCGATATAAAATCTAATTTCTTACTGAACTGTACACGAAGATGTAAGTTATCAACTACTTTAATTGATTGCATCGAAAAATTGGTCGGAACAGGCATAGTTCCTGAAGCCATTTTTAATAACTCAATTCCTGCAAGCAAAAATGCACCAACCCCAAAATCCTGAGTTGTACCGACTGAAGCTAATCCGGGTTGAGCTCCAACACCCTGAACATATCCCAGAAAACCGTTTGATTGAACAGCCGTGGTTGTTAGTCCATTCCAGGCATTAATAGCTACGGGTGCATAAGTAGTCGAATCAAGCAAATGATTATTTATTCCCCATGCAATTCCATAAGTAAAAAATGCTGTACCGCTTGTTTCTGGCCCGTTATACTCATTTGGGTCATCGAGGCTTGAGTTCCAGAAACCATCGGTACGCTGACGGTCTTTCAAAGCTGCTGCCATTGCCTTAAACGTTTGAATATATTCGTTTCTGTGTGGATCATTTACCGGCAAAAGTTGTAATATCCGTGCATGAGCACCCACTACCCAACCATTTCCGCGTGACCAATAGCAATCCTGACCGGTTTTAGTGGCGTAAGGCGGCTTATAATTAACATCACGATACCAAAGACCTTCGTTATAATTATACAATCCAAGCGTATCTTTAGTGTAGGTATATAAATCATGCATACGTTTAAAATAAATTGTGTCGCCGGTGAGGTTACCCATTCGGGCGTAAACCGGCATCGACATAAACAAAGCATCAACCCAAGTCCAGTCGTTTGAGGCTGTACTGTAAACCATATTGTCGATGCTGGTTTTTATAGCAGCAATTTTGCTTTGTTGTTTTACTGAATCGAGCTTATACATATCGATATAAGCTTGTCCACAAGTTTGGTTGTCAGCATTTCGGGTTGAAGTTCCACCATTTAATCCCCAACCATTGTTTGCTGCCCACAGATTAGCATATTGGAGATATGAATCTTTTGGGTATGATTTATAAAACTCTACGTTACCTGCAAAATATACGGCTCTAGCCCACTGATTATTTCCCGGACTTGTATTCTGTGAAATCCAGTAATCATTTACTGATTTCATTTTTGTAAGTATTTCCAACTTTGAAGGCAATTGTTGAGCATAGCAAAACCCACTAAAAAATGTACTTAACGCAATGAAAAGCCCCAATATTTTTCGTTTCATAAATTAAAATTTGTTTCCTGCAAAATTACTAAATTTGAACCATGTAACTGAATAAATTTAATTCAATAATGAGGATTTTTATGTCCTGTATTAAGATAAAACAATGTTCATCTTTTAATACAAACTAATTCTTCACCCTAAATGAATATATTTTCTACTTTTATTTACGATTAAAGAAATATATTTGTACAATGAGAAAATTAAGTTGACTTATCTTTTTTAAACAAACATCTATTTCTACAAAACTAAATCTTAATGAAACATTTAACTAACACATTTATACTGATATTGATCCTTAATTTCGATACAGTTTCGTCGGCAAATATTCAGGATAAAAATATCTTTCAAATCAAAAATCCGGATTATGCGCTTAGTCCCTATACCGGAATGACCCGTGAACAATGGAAAGATGCAGCCTTATACCTCTTGAATGGAGCATTCAGTTATATTCATAAACTTGATGATCCCATGAAATTTCCAAAACAAGAAGGAAAAAGTTATCCCCGAAACGAAAAACAAATACCAACGGAAAAGCTTGAGGGTTTAAGTAGAACGCTTTTTGTTGCTGTTCCATTGCTCAAAGAAGATTCAAATCTAACCATAAATGGATTGAGGGTTCTCGATTATTATCGTTACCAGATTAGCAAATTAGTGGATTCAAAAAGCAATACTTTCATACGGAAAAGAGGCAAAAACGACGGACCACATCAGAATCTGGTTGAATTTGGGGCAATGTCCATATCCATGACTGCTATTCCTGAATTACTTTGGAATCCGCTTCCAATAACGACAAAAGATTCCCTGGCTGCAACCATGTTGAGCTACGGTGATGGACCTACTGTTCCATCAAACTGGAAGTTCTTCAATATCTTCGTTTTGAGCTTTTTTAAAACTCATGGTTACACTGTGAATGATAAGCTTTTGGTTGAATACCTCCAAAAATCGCTAGAACTTTACCGTGGAGAAGGGTGGTATAACGACAATCCGGCTTATGATTATTACAGCATGTGGGCTTTTCAAATGTATGGGATATACTGGTCACATTTTTACGGGAAATTGCTAAATCCGGAAATAGCCGAAAAATTCACATCCAACTTTCGTGACATGGAGAATAACTATCCTTACATGTTCAGCAAAAATGGAAAAATGATTATGTGGGGACGCAGCATTTCGTATAGGTTTGGAGCTGTTGCCCCGTTCACATTGTCAGGATTTGATTCGGGAAATAGTACTAATTATGGATGGTTGCGACGCATCTCATCCTCAACTTTGCTGCAATTTTTGCAACATCCAGATTTCATGAAAGATAATGTCCCAACACTGGGATTTTATGGCGCATTTGAGCCTGCTGTACAATCGTATAGTTGCCGTGGAAGCATTTATTGGGCAGGAAAAGCTTTTTTAGGTCTGCTTTTACCCAAAGAACATCCATTCTGGTCTACTCCGGAAAATAACGGTGCGTGGGAATCTGAATTCAAACCCGGAAATGTATATAATAAATTTGAGAAAGCATCTGATATATTGATTACTAATTATCCAAACTCAGGTGCATCCGAAATCAGATCGTGCTCTAATGTACCTGTAATTGGCGCAAGTGAACCGTTTCGGGGAAGTGAAAATTATAACCGCTTATCCTACAATAGTGAATTTCCCTGGCAGGCTGATGGTAAAAATGGAGAAGTAGCTCAGAATTACGTGATTAAAAATGCCAACAACGAATGGGAACCGCTTCGAATGTACATATTCCGAAAATTTGAAAATGGAATTTATTATCGGGATGCAGTATTGGAAACCAATAAAAATATAAGCTTCAAACTGGCTGAAGTGCCAATTCCGAATGGCATTTTGCGTGTAGATTGTCTTAATGCAACGGATTCAACTTCTGTGCGTTTTGGTAGTTATGCACTTCCTCAATTAAATAATCCGATTAAAATAACAAGTAAGAAAGTACGTGGATACGTCGTTACAATTATTGACAACGGAGTATATCAACTTGCTACAATTCCATTAAATGGATGGGGAAAAACCGAGATTACTGATTGCTCGGGTTTGCATCCTGAAGCAGAAAGAAGCAAAGTAATTAATTTATCTTCGGTAATTACAACTAAAAAGGCCAGCAATTACTGGTTTATAACATTGCAATTATGGAAGAAATCTGCCGAGATTTGGAACGATGATGAACTGATTCCTTTTGTAAACTACTCAATAAATCAGAAAGCTAAAACCGCATCCTTTAAAATGTATGATAATCAACTTATTGTTGTACAATAGCATACTCTAAAAAAAACGAGAGTGCCATTAGACTCTCTCGTTTAAATGAAATAGTTTTTTTCAACAATTTGAATAGTGTTATTTCAGAAACCAATTTGCCCTAGTCATCAATTTATTGAAAACAGCAGGATTTTTATCAGCAACTTTATCAGCCAGAAATTTATTATCATCTCTTCGTATTGCAATTCGCATTAAATCCTGAAAACGATTCCCTTCAAAGGCCATTTCATGAGCTAACTCATCAACAAGCATATTTTCCACATACAGAATTGAATCACCTTTCGGATCGGCTGAAGTAGCGTAATTTGGAATTCGGTAGAAAGTAGTGTCCAGTTGTACATTTCCAAGTCCACGGGCTTTTGTTCCAATATTATTTACAAATCTATTATCAGAAAAATCCATGTAATTTGGAAGAGGAGTCGATTTTTCGGAAAGTGGTACAAATTTATTGTTTAATATTGTAGCATTACTTAAACCATTTTTCATTACTGCCAAAGCCAGATTTGGTTTGCCTAACCTGTTTACTGCCTCAGCATATCGTAGGTAAAGCAATGCTGACCGATAAATATAAATTTGTTTACTTTTAGTAGTTGTAGGATTCATAAGCCTGTACTTATAAATCATATCATTCTCGGTTGTAACTCTACCTTGTGTTATATTGTTTTTATAATAAGATCCTACCCAACGCATATCTACAAGCGTATCAACGGTATTTGAATAAACATAATGTTGTGATATCCAGTTATTTTTCGCAACACTTGATACAGCAATCTTATATTCTTTTGCCAAACTGTCAACCTGAAATACATAACTAAATTCATTACTTGCAGGTAGTGCAGTTATTAGTTCAGAATTATTTGCAACATAAAACATATTAAACCAGTTAACAGTTGCGTCTCCGGTAAAAGCATTATTTACAACAGATAAATACGATTTAAAAGTTGATGTAATATAATTGCTGTTTTTAACCATCAAATCATGATATTCATTTGCAGCTTGCTCGTATTTACCTGTCCAAAGATATAAATCACCTAAAATGAAGCGTATAGGGAAAGTAGCAAGTGACATATTAAAATCATAAATACTACCAAATTTTGGTTTTTCGATATCTTTATACGGCGTAAGATCGGCTATCAACAGTGGTGCTATCCCATTGATATCAAACGAATTGTAGGACTTTCGGGCTACTTCGAGAGAAAGAATGGGTTTGTCATAATATACTGCCGACCCATAATTCAATACAATCTGCATATAAGTCCATGCTCGTACAGCTTTAGCTGCCGCGTAAACTCTGTACATAACCTTCTGACTCTTGTAAATTACTGAGGTATCAATGGTGTTTATCACATAATTGCAGTTATTGATTACGGAGTAATAATCCTTAATATTATTCGTAAAAGGATTATCTGAAGTTACATCAAAATCGTTAATCTGTTTCAAATAAATACCCGAATTAGAAGTCACATCCATTAAATCTCCCCGTAATTCACCTAATAACACATAGCTGTTAGTCAACTTCTGCAATTGAGAATAAATACCAAACATTGAATATAACGTATCGTTTTTCGATGTCATTTGGTATTCGTTCTGAAATACCAACCTTTCCGAATCGACATCCAATAAATCTTTACAGGATACAAAACCCAAAATGGTTAAGCATAAGAGAACTATTATTTTGCTTATTTTTCTCATATTTATGATTTCTATATAAATTCCTATTATCTACAATTTAAACTTTATTCCAATATAATAATTCTTGGTCTGAGGGACTAATCCGGCATCAATACCCTGATAATATACAGAATTTCCGCTCGAAAATTCAGGATCAAGTCCCAGGTATTTTGTGAAAGTAAGTAGATTATTAGCTGATATCCAAAGATTAACACCTTCTATGTAATTACTTTTAATTGGTAAGTCGTATGATAATGTTACAGATTTGAGTTTAATATACGAACCATCTTCTATCCATCGGTTTGAGAAACGGGCATTACCCATTGGATCTCCATAAGTTGCTTTAGGTTGATTGGTAATCTGTCCATCAGCAGTCCAACGATTCAACAGTGCTGTTGATTGATTGTAGAAAGCATCACCTGATTCCAATAAGCTTCTATAATAGTTATATACCTCATTGCCATACGAATACGTGAAAATTGCATTTAACGTAAATCGGTCGAAAATTAAATTACTTGATATAGTTCCATAAAATTTTGGATTAGGATTTCCAATTATTTGTTTATCCTTTGAGTCTATAGTTCCATCTTTATTAATATCCTGAAAATGAATATCTCCGGCTGCAAAATTACTGGTTGATCCATCTGAATTCAATATTTTCAGATTAGCAGCATCAGCGTCAGTCTGAGTTGCAAAAACACCTAACGATCTATACCCGTAAAAAACTCCCACTGGCATTCCGGGTGTCATAAGTACATCTGCTCCATAAACTGAAGTTGTGATATTACCGTCGGGCAATTCCAGTATTTTATTTTCGTAATGACCTACTGAACAACCTAATTCCCATTTCAATTTATTGAAATTAAGTGCTTTAATGTTTAATGAAAGTTCATATCCTTTGTTCGACATCGTTCCTGAATTATTCAGGTAATAATTCAAACCGGTATAATCGGGTAAAAGAGCCTGAACAAGAAGGTTACTTGTAACTCCGTTAAAGTAATCAATTGAAACTGACAGTCTGTTATTAAATAAATTTATATCTGTTCCAATATCCCACTTCCGGGTTGTTTCCCATTGAATTTGATTATTTTCCAGGTTTGAGATTACCAAGCCATTGGCTTTATCCATAAAGCGTTGCGATGTAAAATAAGCTTTTGATTGGTAATCAGGAATGCCATCATTACCTGTTTCGCTGTATCCACCATGGATTTTCATAAAATTAATCAGCTCATTGTTTTTCATAAAATCCTCAGAAGAAACTATCCAAGCACCATGTACAGATGGGAAAACTCCCCAACTTTGAGCAAAAAGATGCAATCCTTCTCTGGTATTATTACCAAACCTGGATGATCCGTCTAATGAAACAGTAGCCGTAAGCAAATACTTTTTATTAAAATCATATTCCAGATTGACATAATTTGAAATTGACTTTGTGTAATTATTGATACCCGAAACATTTAAATATGAATATCCTCCGGTAATTAAGGTATTGTAATTTGCACCTGTATTATGTTCTTCAGCGTAATCCAGTTCTAAATAATTATTAGTATATCTCCAGCCATACAACGCTTTTACATGGTGTTGTTTGTTGAAGGTTTGTTCGTATGTAATTTTGGTATCGTTGTAAATATTAGTATTTCGCATTGTAAGACTGGTAACATCGTTGTATGAAGTTCCCCTATTTTCGATGTAATATGGAATCGTAAAATACATAGGAGTAAAATGTCCTTCGTTTACTTTATCCATGCTGTAATCAAAGAGCGTACTTACAGATAGCTCTGGAGAAATTTTATATACCGGAGCAATTGTAAGATTGGATCGATCCTTTTTAGTGGTATTATTCACAGAATATTCGATTAATCCATTTGGATTACCTACGCCAAAACCATCATACGAAGCAAGATCTGTTGTTTTTTCTCCGGATAAAGTAACTGTATTAGGACTTAAGAAAGGAGATTTAATAACACTTAACCATGTTGGTGAAGTATAATAATTAATGCCATCGTCCAACATTGCTCTTTCAATTCTGGAAAATCCTATATTTACACCTAGTGTAAGCTTGCTTGTTAACTTCAAATCTGAGTTTAATTTAAAATTATAACGTTGTAAATCCGTGGTCTTCACAACTCCCTGAGTATTGGTATATCCTAATGACAAATAGGACATTTGTTTATCATCACCTCCACTCACATTAATCTGATAATTTGTTGTAACTCCACGTTGATACACTTCATTCGACCAATCCGTATTGTTATGATAGGTATTGTATATGCTTTTTTGAGTAGGATCGTTTTTAAGGAAATCGCTGTTAGATAAATTAGATGTAACAGCACCTGAAGAAAATCCTGATTTTATGAGATAATCACTATATGAACCTAACATATCACTGGCATACGTTCTAAAATCTTCAGCACCCATCATTGGCAGTCTTCCCGGGATATCTGTTAACCCAGTTGAAATATTTAAATTAATTTTAGTAACCTGATTTTTAGATCGTTTAGTTTTAATCAATATCACACCGTTTGATCCCTTACTTCCATATAAAGCCGCTCCATCTTTTATTTCAGTAATACTTTCAATATCCGAAACATTAATATAGTTCAATGGATTTGAGTAAAAACCGGTATGTACTGTTGGTATGTCATAACCATTATTCCAAATAACACCATCAATAACAAATAGCGGCTGAGCATTTATATTGATTGAATTTATACCCCTAACGAACAAGGCAGAACCAACTCCTGCAATACCCGAGCGAGTTGTAGCTCTAATATCGCCCCCAAGTGTACTTTGCAGTGCATCATCTGCAGTAAACGAAGTGCTTTGGCTTAAATCATCTATACTTTTTATCGAACTAGTTATAGCAGAATTAGGAATAAGACCAAGAGGAGTTTCAATATTTTTAAAATAATTATTGAAATTATCAGAATATAACTCTATTATTAGCGATTTTCTTCCTTTTACCGCAACTTCAGTTTTGTTATAATCATAAGCTGTAATAATAAGCACATCTGACAAGCCACTTATTTTAATTGAAAACTGTCCTTTTTCATCAGTAACCACTGATGTTTTTTTATCCTGAATTGATACCTGGGCAGCATTAATCGGCTTTTTGGTATGAGCATCTCTCACAGTACCTGTAATTGTATTTATCTCCAATTTTTCCTGTGCAAAGACAGTTGAAAGTGACGAAAATAGAATCAATAAAATACGTATCAATATGGTATTGTTTTTTTTTCGACTCATCTTTTTATTTAATATATTATTTTTCATATTCAATAGTTCGTTATAAATTAAAACAAATACCTGATAATCAATAAAATAAGTGTGAA
>CAIKVR010000008.1 GCA_903830915.1 uncultured Bacteroidales bacterium | reverse complement strand
GTACAAATCTTTCCTATATTTCATTTGCATAAATATTTTTTTTGCTTCTTTAATTGTTAATAAACATCAAAAATATCTTGAAGTAAAATTTCTCTGTGTTGAAGATTTTATCTTTTTTATGTGGTTTTTTTTTTTTGAAACGTCGTTTGTACATGAAGCCAATAAAATCTCATTTTGGGCTTCTTTAAAAAATTTAATTATTTTACTAACAAACAAAATTCAATTTTTATGAAAAAAACAATTTTACTCCCAGTTCTTTTGTCAGTATTTATTTTGACAAGTATTTCTATTTCTGCTCAAAAGTTTTATCCATCTTTGGATACTTTCATCCAACAAAACGTAGCTACAACTCCACAAGACAGTGCACCTGCCGGATTATTTAAGATTGAATGTAGAAAGTCTGCTGCACTTAGCCGCGTAGGATTTATTGAATTTAATTTGGGAAATCTTAGCAAACAGTGTACTATAGCAGAAGTAAACTTGTATTGTTACGAAACAGCTAATTCAGGCGATGAGGATGTTGAAATGTATGAAGTTACTTCAGGTGTATTTGACATGCATACAACATGGAATAATTTTAACTCAATTTACACTCTGGGGACTACTTATCTCTCGAAAAATACAGTAATAAATGCCAGCGTTCCAGATCCTAATACCGGATTACCAGCAACAGCAGCCTGGTATAAATTTGATATTACAACTTTAGTGAATAAAGCTGCGGCTACAACCGGCACTGATAAAAAAATCAGAGTTTGTGTGAAAGCCGCTACAGGTAATTTAGCTGTTAGATTTTATTCAGTAAATGTTAAGACTGAACCAGATTGGAATTTTGTAGCAGATTATGCTCCATTTTTGGATGTACAATCAGCAGCCGGAATCAACGATGTGGCAACTAATAAAGTGGCATCAATTTACAAAAATGCAAATAATCAATTAGTTGTAGATTGTAATGGTAGTTTAAGTGCTGACGCAAGTGCTACAGTATATAATGCAACCGGTCAAAAAATATCGACTATTAATATTAGTAATGCAAAAACTATCGTTAATAACACATTTGGTTCGGGTATTTTTATGATTAAAGTAACGAATGCCGGAGTAAGCTCAACTCAAAAAGTGATTCTCAATTAAAAAATATTATATCTGTAAGGGATTTTCTATAACCCCACATAAAAAATATTTTTTTATGTGGGGTTATTTTTTTGAGACGTCATTTTTATATGAAGTTTATAAAATCTCATTTAGGGCTTCTTTAAAATCAATTTTATATTAACGAATAAAATTCTATTTTTATGAAAAAAACAATTTTACTCCCAGTTCTTTTGTCAGTATTTATTCTGACAAGTATTTCAATTTCTGCTCAAAGGTTTTATCCAACTTTGGATACCTTCATTCAACAAAACGTAGCAACAACTCCACAAGACAGTGCACCTGCTGGATTATTTAAAATTGAATGTAGAATGTCTGCTACAATAAGCCGCATAGGATTTATTGAATTCAGTTTGGGAAGTCTTAGCAAACAATGTACTAAAGCAGAAGTAAACCTGTATTGTTACGAAACAGCTAATGGCGGCGATGAGGATGTTGAAATGTATGAAGTTACTTCAGGTGTATTTGATTTGCATACAACATGGAGTAATTTTAACTCAATTTACACATTGGGGTCTACTTATCTTTCGAAAAATACAGTTATAAATGCAAGTCACGTTGATCCTGATTTAGGAGTGCCAGCAACAGCAGCCTGGTATAAATTTGATATTACAACTTTAGTGAATAAAGCTGCGGTTACAACAGGCACTGATAAAAAAATCAGAGTTTGTGTGAAAGCCGCTTCAGGTAATTTAGCTGTTAGATTTTATTCGGTAAATGTTAAGACTGACCCAGATTGGAATTTTGTTGATTTTTATGCTCCGTTTTTGGATGTTCAAACTGCTGCAGGAATCAATGATGTTGCAACTAATAATGTGGCGTCTGTCTACAAAAATGCAAACAATCAACTGGTTGTAGATTGCAAAGGTAGTTTAAGTGCTGACGCAAGTGCAACTGTTTATAATGCTACCGGTAAAAAAATGAGTATCGTTAATATTTCCAACCCTAAAACTATTATTAATAATATATTTGGTTCGGGAATTTTTATGATTAAAGTAACGAATGCCGGAGTAAGCACCACTCAAAAAGTGATTCTCGATTAAAAATATCATATATCTGTAAGGGATTTTCTATAACCCCACATAAAAAAATATTTTTTTATGTGGGGTTTCCTATTTGAAACGTCATTATTTATGAATGACGTTGAATTGAATATTATTTAGCATTATTCAGGTACCTAAAAATCAAAATATTAGTATAAATTTAAAATTAAAGAACAATGAAAAAATCGTACATTCTTAGTATTATAGCTTGTATGCTATTGGCAGTAAGCTATGTTAATGCACAACACCTTACACCTTCTATTGATCTTTTTGTTCAACAGAATAATGGTGGTTCAAATTACAATACTACCGCATATTTAGAGGCTCGGAAGTCTGGAGCAGCAGAAAGAACAATTTTAATTTCTTTCGATGTAACAGGTATGACAAGTGTAAGTAACGCTGAACTAAATCTTTATTGTTATTATACTGCAAATAATGTAGGTACTGAAGGAATTTCAGCCTACGAAGTATCAACTGGAAGTTTTGATGTTACCACTACATGGACTTCATGGACTACTAGTGCTCCTACAGTTAGTGCAACTGCACTTTCTTCAGTGACTATTCCAAATAACGCAGCACCAAATGCATGGTTTAAGTTAGATGTGAAGAGTCTCGTTAATGCAAGAATTGCAGATGGTACTAACAAGATCGTTAAACTATGCATTAAAGCTACGACTGGAAATAATGTAATTAGATTCTATTCGAAAGAAGAACCAACTAATACGACCCTAAGACCATTCTTGGATTATAATATTCCTGTTACCGGTGTTACAGTAAGTCCAAATACTGCTAATGTAGCTGCTGGAGCTACAAGTAATTTAACCGCTACTATTACACCTTCTAATGCAACAAATAAAACAGTAAATTGGACATCTTCAGCAACCGGAGTTGCAACTGTTTCAGGCAGTGGAGTTGTAACCGGTGTTGCAGCAGGAACTGCGACTATTACTGCTACAACGGCAGACGGCAGCTTTACTTCCACATCTGCAATTACAGTTCAAAGTGCAGCTGTACCTGTAACCGGTGTAACCGTTAGTCCTAGTTCTGCCAGCGTTAATGTTGGGGCAACTACTAATCTTGCAGCAACAATTGCTCCATCAGATGCAACTAATAAAAATGTTGCGTGGTCGTCTGATGCTACCGGAGTTGCAACAGTTTCAGCCAGTGGTGTTGTAACCGGTGTTTCAGCAGGTTCTGCGACTATCACGGCTACAACTGCTGACGGTGGCAAAACATCTACTTCTTCAATAACAGTTACTGCGGTATCTGTAACCGGTGTTGCAGTAAGCCCAAGTTCAGCAAGTGTTGGAACAGGGGCTACTACAACTTTAACTGCAACCATCGCACCTACTAATGCTACCAATAAAACAGTTAATTGGACAACTTCTAATGGCGCAGTTGCAACAGTCTCAGGTGGTGTAGTAACCGGTGTAACAGCAGGAACGGCTACCATTACGGCAACTTCACAAGATGGTAGTTTTTATTCTACATCCTCAATAACTGTTACGACAGTTTATGCAACCGGAGTTACGGTAACCCCGAATCCTGCAACTGTTGTAGCTGGAGCTTATATTCCTTTAACTGCAAACTTTACTCCTTCCAATACTACCAATAAAACAGTACTATGGACAACTTCCAATAATGCTGTGGCTATTGTTTCAGCCAGCGGAGTTGTAACCGGTATGGCAGCAGGAACTGCTACCATTACAGCAACAACACAAGATGGCGGCTTTACTTCCAGTTCTACTGTTACAGTTAGTGCAGCAGCAGCAAATTATGTTTTGAATCAGGGTTTTGAATTAAACACCGCTCCTTCTGCTACAGCAACTAACTGGTATAAATGGGGACCTAATGCTGCTAATGGAAATGTGGTTACAGGAAATAATTCATTAGGTAATGCAATTGGTGGAACTCCACATAGTGGAACAAATTATTTAGAATTCGCCGGAACTGGTACTTATGAAGTAGATATCAAACAGGATATTTCCGGTTTACCAAATGGCACTTATACCTTGAAATTCTGGTGTAGAGGAAATAATGCTAGTGGAGGTTATTATAATATTGGTGGAGTTTATCCTGGTTGGGGGTCCCTTACTTCTCAATGGACTCAAAGTACAATTAATAATGTAAGCGTTACCAATGGAGGAGCTTCTATAAATTTTATTTATCAAACAACCACTGGTGGATCACTAGATATTGATGATGTTGAACTGACATTGAATCAATTTGTTCTTGTTACAGGTATTAATGCCGTCTCTCCTTCTTCAAAAACCTTATCAATTAATGAAACAACTACACTCACAGCGAGTGTCATTCCAAGTAATGCTTCAAATAATACAATTAACTGGAGTTCTTCCAATTCTTCGGTTGCCACGGTTTCAGCCGGAGTTGTAACTGCTGTTTCAGCCGGTACTGCAACTATAACCGCAACTACTGCGGAAGGAGGATATACTTCAACTTCTACTATAACTGTTGCAAATAATTATGTTATAAATCCTGGTTATGAGGCAGATGGCGCACCAATTTTATTGGCGCACGGTTGGACTAAGTATTCTGGCACACCTGCTTATACCGATAATTCAAATGTGATTACCGGGAATGTAGGATTGGGCGATGTAGTAGGCGGTGCTCCACACAGTGGAACGTATTATATAGAAGTAGGACCTACAGTGGCTAATTCAACTACTTATGGTGTGGCGAATTTTCAATCAATTGCAAATATCCCCAATGGAACATATTCTTTAACCGCTTGGTTTAGAGGAAATGGCGGTGGCGGTTACTTAGGTATTGGTGGGCAATACAATAATTTCAATTTCGCAAACCTCTCTCAATGGACTCAATTGTCTATTAATAATGTAGTTATTTCAAATGGGACATGTCAAATTTACATAGATTATTCAACTACTCAAGGATATAAATTAGATATCGATGACATACAGCTGAAATTAATGACTGGCCAAACCATTACATCACTGGCTTCAACAGCTTCAAAAACCTTTGGAGATGCAAATTATAGTCCTGGCGCAACAGCCAGTTCAGGATTGACAGTTTCATACAGTAGTTCAAACACTTCAGTTGCAACTATCGTTTCAAGTCAGGTACACATTGTTGGTGCAGGAACATCCACTATTACGGCTTCACAAGCCGGAGATGCTACTTACACTCCCGCTACTAATGCCACTCAAACTCTTACTGTGAACAAAGCAAGTTCAAGTATATCTGTTACGGGAACTATAAGCTTTAACTACAATGGTTCAGCTCAAGGTCCTTCTACAGCAAGTGTAACAGGTTCTGCAGGTTCAGTAACTTATAGTTATGTTGGTGTAAGTGGAACATCTTATTCTGCAAGTGCAACAGAACCAACTGCAGTAGGAAGTTATACCGTAACAGCAAGTGTAGCAGCCGATGCAAACTACAACGGTGCCAGTTCTTCAGCAACCGGATTTACAATCTCAGCTACTGTTCCGGGTGTACCAACAGCAGCAACAGCCACAGCAGGAAATGCTCAGGCTTCAGTTGCTTTTACAGCACCTTCAAATAATGGTGGATCAGCGATTATCGATTATACAGTAACTTCAAGTTCGGGTAGCCATACAGCCACGGGAGCTTCAAGTCCGATAGTTGTAACCGGTCTTACTAATGGAACTGCTTATACCTTTACAGTTACAGCACGTAACAGTGTAGGAAGTAGCTCAGCAAGTGATGCTTCAAATTCTGTAACACCTGTATCACCTTCAGTTACAGTTTTAGCTGATGCCAATCTGTCAACATATTCACCATCTTCAGCTACGGATGTAACCGTTTCAGCAGGTGAACTAACCGTTGATGCAAATGCAAGCGTAAAAACAATGACAGTTGCACCGGGTGCAAAACTTACAATAGCTTCAGGAAAAACACTTACTGTTGTAGGTGCTTTAACACTTCAGAGTAATGCCACAGGAACAGCTACCTTGGTAGATGGTGGAACAATTTCTGCCGGATCAACCAATGTAGAACAATACCTGACTACCGGTCGTAACTGGTATGTTTCAAGTCCTGTTTCAGGAGCAAAAAGTGATGTACTTTCAGCTAGTGTAGCACACCCTGTTTACTGGTATGACGAAGCAAATGGAACATTAGCTCCATGGGCAACTATTACCAACACAACAACGGACATTACAGTAATGAAAGGGTATGTAGCTAATTTGGCTTCAAGTGGAGTGTTTACTTTCACAGGCTCATTGAATACTGGTGCGAAATCAATTGATGTTTCCCGTACAGTAGGTCAATTGAAAGCAGGATTTAATTTAGTTGGTAATCCATATCCAAGTTACCTGGATTGGGATAATG
>CAIKVR010000007.1 GCA_903830915.1 uncultured Bacteroidales bacterium | reverse complement strand
GTTCAATCAAGTTAACTCATCTGACAACAAGTCATCGGATGAGTAAAGTGAATTATAGGTCTAAAAATATGAGCCTTTCCAGTTCAAACAAGTCAACTCATCCAATAGTGGGAACTGCACACCATAAAAAAAGCCCCTCGTTAAACCAGAACGAAGGGCTTTTGCATTTAGTATCCCTCTACTTATGGAAAGGGTCAGAGATGAGGATTACACGACATAGGTTGTAGAAGCAGTATCACCACCACGTCCGGTCCAGTTGGTATGGAAGAATTCGCCACGTGGTTTGTCAATACGTTCGTAGGTATGAGCTCCGAAGTAGTCGCGTTGCGCCTGCAACAAGTTGGCAGGCAAACGTTCACTGCGTAATCCATCAAAATAGCAAAGTGCTGAAGTCAAAGCAGGTACAGGTACACCGTTAATTAGTGCAGTTGCACATACACGACGCCATCCGGCCTGAGCTTTTTCAACGATTTCTTTGAAGTGTGGGTCAAGCAATAAGTTTTCCAATCCGGGATTTACATCAAATGCTTTTTTGATATCTCCCAAGAATGTAGAACGAATAATACAACCACCACGCCACATCAAGGCAATACCACCGTAGTTCAGATTCCATTTGTATTCGCTGGCAGCTTCCATCATCAGGTTGTAACCCTGAGCATACGAAATAATTTTAGCTCCAAATAACGCATCTTTCAAATCGGAAATCATTTGTTTTTTATCGCCGGTGAATAATGCTTCTGGTCCGCTTATAACTTTCGAAGCTTTTACACGGATATCTTTTTGAGCTGATAAGCAACGAGCAAATACCGATTCACCAATCAAAGTCAATGGAATACCTAAGTCCAATGCAGCAACACCAGTCCATTTTCCGGTACCTTTTTGTCCGGCTGTATCCAGGATTTTCTCAACCAAAGCTTCGCCGTTTTCGTCACGGAAGCCCATGATGTCGCGGGTAATTTCAATGAGGTATGAGTCCAGATCACCTTCGTTATATACTTTGAATACATCGTGTATTTCGTCTGCATTCAGTCCTAGCAAATCTTTCATTACCTGATATGCTTCACAAATAATCTGCATATCACCGTATTCAATACCGTTGTGAACCATTTTCACAAAGTGACCCGCGCCACCTTCGCCAACCCAGTCGCAACAAGTAACGCCACCGTCAACTTTAGCTGATACAGCCTGGAAAATTTCTTTTACTGCAGGCCATGCAGCTGGAGAACCGCCCGGCATCATGGATGGGCCTAACAATGCACCTTCTTCACCACCTGAAACGCCTGTTCCAATATAAAGAAGTCCTTTACTTTCAACGTATTTGGCACGACGAATCGTGTCAGGGAAATGCGTATTACCTCCATCGATAATAATATCGCCGGCTTCCAGATTCGGAATCAGTTGTTCGATAAAGTCATCAACTGCCTGACCTGCTTTTACAAGCATCATTACTTTACGTGGTTTTGCCAACGAATCACATAATTCTTTAATAGAGTGCGCACCGATGAAGTTTTTACCGGCACCACGACCGGCAATAAACTTGTCTACTTTGTCTACCGAACGGTTGAAAACACCAACAGTAAAACCTTTACTTTCCATGTTCAATACAAGGTTTTCGCCCATTACGGCCAACCCGATCAATCCAATGTCTGCTTTTTGTTTCATAATTCTTTTTTTGAACCACATAGGCACATAGAACACATTAGGTTCTGATATTTCTATGATTTCGTTTATTAATATTAGTTATTTAGTCTTTTTTGAACCGCAAAGACATATAGAAATCATAGTTTTAAAAATTGTATGTGAACTATGTGTCTATGTGGTTATAAAATGTTGTTTAAATTTTAAACCCTATTTCTTTAAATTTATCCAATGTTTTTTCTGCAATATTCTTTGCATTAATTGTAAATGCCGGAAATTCTCTGCGTATAGGATAATCGCCACGAAGTTGCTCAAAAAGAGCTACATTACTTCTGAAATCACGGTCATCATTCCGAATATCATAGGTATGCAAAATTGCTTTCGACAAAATTTCCTGCTCTGTCAGACCAACACAATCAATTTCGAAAACCGGATTCAAAGGTAGTTCAACGCCTGAAGGACTCCATTCGTTCAGTCCTAATCCGAAAAAATCACTTATTGCCTGCACACTCATTAGCGTTCCGGTTGCTTTTCCATCCTTGGAATAACCTGCAATATGCGGTGTTGCGATATCGGTCAGGGCTAAAAGTTCCAGATCAATATCCGGTTCGTTTTCCCAGCAGTCGCACACAAAACCCGAAAGTTGACCAGATTTAAGCGCAGACTTAACAGCATTAGTTTCAATCACTTCCCCACGACAGGAGTTAATCAGCACTGGTTTCTTTTTCAGAGCGCTTAAGAACGACTCATTTCCTAAATGGAAAGTAGCATCTTCGCCTTTCATATTCAACGGAACATGCAGCGTAATAATGTCAGCTTCTTCCATAACCTGCTGAATAGAAACAAATTGTCCGGAACCTTCGGCACGTTCACGCGGTGGGTCATTTCGAAGCACTTTCATGCCAAAAGTCTCACAAATGCGGGCTACCTTGCTTCCAACATTACCCACTCCCACTACACCGATAGTTTTTTCGCTCAGATTCCAGCCATTCTTTTCGGCCAATACCATAATGGTAGAAGCAATGTATTGCTCTACCGATTTGGAATTACAGCCCGGTGCATTGGTCCATCGAATGCCATTCGCTTCGCAATAATCAGTATCGATATGATCGAAACCAATAGTAGCTGTGGCAATAAACTTCACCGAAGAACCAGCAAGCAATTTTTCGTTGCAAATGGTACGGGTGCGGGTTACAATGGCGTCAGCATCTCTGGCAATTTCCGGAGTTGTTTTAGATCCCGGCAAATAAATCACATCTGCCACACCTTCGAATGCTCCGCGAATGTATGGAATTTTATCGTCAATTATTACTTTCACTTTTGTCTTGACTCTTGGTTCTTGATTCTAAAATCTGATTAATATTTAAATCTTTCTTTAAACGCCCACAAACCCAATGCAGGATTAGAAATATAGAAAATCTCTTCTCCATCGGGCATCGTATTATATCCATCGCGCAATTTCGCAGGATCATATTTAGCTGTTATTTTGT
The DNA here is from genome assembly GCA_903830915.1 of uncultured Bacteroidales bacterium. Lineage (GTDB taxonomy): Bacteria > Bacteroidota > Bacteroidia > Bacteroidales > Paludibacteraceae > Paludibacter. The sequence goes on along the minus strand of CAIKVR010000007.1, from coordinate 6,260 downwards.
CAATATCGGCGTATTTAAAGCCAACACTTTCAATTTCAGCCTGAGTCAGGTTTTCGGTACCTTTTCCCGGACAATACGTTACACTAAAACGACCTTCGGACGAACCATGAATAAGGTGAGCAGCAGCACTTAGGTTGTTGCGCAATTCTTCGTTTTCGTCACACATTTTCAGTGTATTAGGTGTTCCTTTGTAACCATATTTACGAATCAAACGGTCGATTTCCTTGTCTTCGCCAAACTCTTTCAGAGCCGGAGCCAACACAATCAGTTCACCACCATCATCGATTGCCATACGGGTACGGTAAACGGATTTGTTTCCCAACCATGTACTTTTAAATTCAGTAGGATCGAGATAAACCACCACTTTCTTCAACGGTTTGTCAAGCAAATCAAAATTCACTAACAATGCAAGTTTAGCTGCTTTTGTAAACACCTCATAATCATCACCAATATACAAACCACGGCATTTAATTTTGCCATCGGTTTTATCCAAACCAACTACCGTTTGTACATAAAGAATAGGTAAATTATTTGTAAAATTATCTGAAGCATAGTTGAAAATGCGGCGTACAGGCGTATCAGCATGACCCATCATGCGTTCCATACCATAAGCAGCACCCACAAAGTGACTTTTATTAATACCTTCTACCCCACCCGTTCCAACAAAAATATTCTTGTTGTAGTTGGCCATTCCCACTACTTCGTGAGGAACTACCTGTCCAAGGGAAAGAATCAAATCAAAGTTACCTTCAAGCAATAGTTTGTTAACCTGAGCCGGCCATGGAAATTCCACTGCACCACCCGATACTTCTTTTACAAATTCGGCAGGTACAGTTCCTACTGTCACCACATCGTTACGCCAATCGTGTTCACGAACAAGCGAAGCCGGCATTTTTCCAAACATGTGCTCAATCTGATGTGCTGTCATAGGTGAGTGTGTTCCCAAAGCAGGAAGCACATCGGTCATAGCATCGCCGTAATACTGCCACGAAAACTCGGTCAGTTCACCGGCACGACTTGGCAAACGCGTATAATCGGGAGGAATAGCTAACACTTTGTGCTTCTTTCCTATCTTTTCTAACGCTTCAAAAAGACCCTTTTTCAGGTCTTCGGAAGTGAATTCGGTTTCAATTGAACCTTTTTCGTAGTATATCATATATTTACTATTTATTCATTTACCACTTACTATTTGTTTGCTCAATTCACAATTTACCATTTACTGTCTTTTATCCAAATCTTGAATACCTTCGGTCGATTTATTAGCTCAATACTTGCCTTATACAGGTATTAAATGGTAAATTGTAAATGATAAAATAGTAAATGAGTTTATCGTTTTACCCTTGCATTTCCGCCCCAGATTGACCAGATTTGATCTTCGTCGGCAGGTTGTGCGTAGTCGGTTAGGAATGTAGTGGCGAGTGCACCCGAAGCCCAACCAAACTGAGCCCATGTTTCAGGTTCCCAGCCTTTCAGAATAGCATAAAGCATACCGCCCACAAATCCGTCGCCACCACCAATGCGATCGAGAACATTGATTTTGCGGGGTTGAATTACATGCCAGTCGTCACCGTCAAGCATGATTGCACCCCAAAGGTGTTCGTTGGTGCTGATAACCTGACGAAGCGTAGTGGCATAAACCGATGCATTGGGGAACGCAGCTTTTACACGACCAATCATACCCTTGAAACCTTCAATTTCGGCTTCGATACCTTTTCCACCGGCTTCAGGACCTTTAATTCCCAAACAAAGTTGGAAATCTTCTTCATTACCAATTAAAATATCAGCCACAGAAGCAATTTCAGTGAAAATATCACGCAATTCTTTATCGCGTCCTTTCCAGAAAGAGGCACGGTAGTTCAAATCGAACGAAATACGTGTACCTGTTTTCTTGGCATAACGTGCTAATTGTAAGCAAAATTCACTTGTTTCAACAGACAAAGCACCAATCAAACCTGATAAGTGAAGAATTTGAACACCTTCTTTTACAAAGATGCGTTCCAAATCAAAATCTTTTACGTTCAACGTACGCCCAACTTCACCGGCACGGTCGTTCAATACACGTGGACCACGGGTTCCGAAACCACTATCGGCAATATTAAATTGGTGACGATAACCCCATGGATCTCCCTGAGGCACTTCAACACCCTCGTAGTCCATGTTGCGGGCACGCAGGTTGCTTTTAATCATTTGTGCAATCGGACTGTCTTTTACAAAGGTAGTCAGGACTTTCACCGGAAGTCCCAAGTACGATGCAATACTTGCAACATTAGTTTCAGCACTCGAAACTTCCATTTCAAACAATTTACTGCTATGAACAGGTTGACCATTCACCGGAGTAATGCGAACACCCATACTGGTAGCCACCATCAGGGAATATTTAAAGTCTTTTTTTAATTCTATCATGATATCAATTTACTATTTTTTCATTTACAATTTACCATTTTGTCAATGACAAAAGAATCAAGATTTTCATCATGATTTCATGTCTTTTGTCTTTGCTCTTTGTTCTTGGCTATATTAAATACAAAATGCATCAAAACCACCATCAATAACTGTCAAAGTGCCGGTTACGAACTTAGAAGCTTCGCTTGATAACCAATGTAGTGTTCCGAATAATTCATCAGCTTCTCCCAAACGACCAAACGGGGTGTGAGCAACAATTGATTTTCCTCTTGGAGTTGGAGAACCGTCAGGATTGGTCATTAACGCACGGTTTTGCTCGGTTAAGAAAAAACCGGGAGCCATTGCGTTTACACGTATTTTTTCGCTGAATTTAGTAGCCATTTCAGTAGCTAAGAATTTGGTGAAGTTTGTTACAGCTGCTTTTGAAGCACCATAACCAACCACGCGGGTCAATGGACGAATAGCTGACTCAGAAGAGATATTGATAATACTTCCTTCTTTTTGATCAACCATAATTTTTCCAAATACCATACATGGCAATACTGTTCCAAACAAGTTCAAATCAACCACTTTTTCGAAAGCATCAATTTGAAGATCGAAAATAGTTTGGTCAGGGCCAATAGTTGCACCAGCCATATTTCCACCGGCAGCATTTACCAAAATATCAATTCTTCCAAAAGCAGCTACAATATCTTTTGAATTTTGTTCCAGAGATTCTTTATCAAGAACATTAGTATTCAAATACAATGCTTCGCAACCTTTAGCTTTGATTTCTTCAACCAATGAAACACCGGCATCTGCACGGTCTAAAATTACGACTTTACAACCTTGTTCAGCCATGTATTCTGCCATTCCTCTTCCTAGGATACCGGCACCACCAGTGATAACGATCACTTTACCTTTTACATCGAATAAGTTTTTCATTTTCTTTAATTTTACCCTTAGCCCCTAAAAGGGAATAAGAGACGTTAGTATTGATTTAATTTATTGTTAGATTTTCGAAATTCGGTCTTTAAGCCCCTTTAGGGGTTTGAGGTCTATAGATTAAACAACCGTTTCAAATGCCGATCGTAGATATTTTCTTCCACGCATTGTCCAACAACATCAGCGTGTTTTTCAATCATCTTAATATATTTATCTCCCATTTCGTAAGCCACTTTATAAGCTACATGGATCAATTGACGGAAGTTTGGATTATAATCCGGATGACCCGGAATATGACGCAAAGTATTGGCATACTTTTCGCTCGACCACGAGTTAACTACTTCGATTGTAGGAAGTTCACTTGTTTTAATATCGATTACATCAGCATAAGGAGCACATAATTCTTCGCTACGGTTCAACGAATCAGCATAAATGAACTTGGCAGCTTCCAGACCATCGTCACCTGCAACGGCTAATCCAATCACCTCTTCCAACCAGGTTGTACCGGCAGTTTTCAGGTGAAGACCTTTGTCGTATTTTTTGATGACGGCAGCCATAACCGGATAGATTGAGAATTTATCAGAACCAGAGTGAATACTCAGTTTCAATTCTTCAGGAAGACCAAATTCTTTCACGGCGTAATCAATAACCAATACATCCTCTTCAAATTCTTTGGCAAATTGATCCACATCACCGGTATAATCCACACCTTTATTGAAACGACCTGTAAATTTCGGAGCAATAGTTTGAGCAGGAACACCTTTGTCAGCCAACATTTTCAAAATGAACAACATTTCGATGGGCGTTTGAGGAGTTTCAACCTCATCCATCGATACTTCTGTAATAAAATTATCTTTTCCTTTTTTCTCAACAAGGAAATTATAAATATCAGCAGCCTGTTGAGCGGCAGCTAAAAATTTGCTGGCAATTTTTTCAAGTAAATCCACTGATACCATAATTGAGTGATCAATGCCTGGAATCTGAAGTTTACCAATGTATTTATCACATGAGGCAACAAAGGCACGAATATCTTCGGGTTTGCTTTCTTTGCCTATAAATGAAGCAACATCCAGCGTAAAAAAATCAGAAGAATCAACGAAACCGGCCACATTGCTAAAATTGATATGGTCAGCATCCACAAAATACTGTCCTTTAAAACCCAGTGCTTTTACAGCAGCATCTGCTTCATTGCGTGTATCCTGTGGAACAGTATGAACATAGGTATGTTCACGGTTTGATTTGTTCCAAACAATATTAATGTCTAAGCCCGATTTCTCGTTTGCTTTCATAATAGCTCTCAATTGAGCTTCGCCCTGATGTGCAAAACGGTCACCCGTTCCAATACTGAATTTTCCTAATTTCATTATAAGCGATTTTTAATGGTTTATATTACAGGTGCTTTTTAATTATTCTCATTAAATCTCAGATAGTCTTCTATGTTTTCTTTCATCAGAATATCAATTGGCACATAATTAATTCGGTTTATTTCCTGACGGAAAATCAATTTACGGCACATATCTCTTACAGATAAATATGCTTGTTTATCAGGACGTTGAGCAAAAAGCAAATTGATTGTCCCCATTTTCAGATATTTCACATTTTCATCAAGCAGGTCATAACCAATCAGACGGAGATTCATTTTTCCAAGTGTATCGAGGTGTGCTGCCAAGCGATAAACCTTTGAATTAAATGTGATAAGTGCTTTAATGTTTTGATTGTTTTCAAAAATACCACGCAGGATTTCAAGGTTTCCAGCTTCATCGTTACTGCTGAATTCCACACTTATAATCTGAACCTTATCCTGTAGTTTATTGTCGTCTACAAACTGAAAAAAACCTTTATTACGAGATAATGTCTGATTAGAAACAGACCCTTTTCGTTTGGTACGTATTATGACTATCTGTGAACCTTCAGACATTGAACTAAGAAGCATTTTAGCTGCAATATAACCGCTCTGGAAAGAATTCTGACCGTAATAGGTATTATAAGTCATATCTTCAATCAACGAGTCAATGAAGGAGAATGGAGTTTCAGTTTCCTGTAATTTCTCGATAAACCAAATAGATTCATTACGGAATATGGGTGACAATATTACGGCATCAGGCAAATCCTGTAACACTTCTTCGGTTACAGTCACAAATGATTGGTTATCAAACTGATTGAAAAACTTTTTTTCTATGATAATATTGTGGTGTAGAAACTCCTGAGCAGCCTGATTAAAGCCTTTATCCACACTTTCCCAGTATTCACCGGGCTGATAGGAAGGAATAAGGCATACAAAGCGGAAATTTTTCTTAGATGCAAGCGATCGGGCAAAGAGATTGGGTGAGTAATTCATTTCTTCCAAAACCTTTGTTACAGCTTCACGACTTTTAACAGAAACATCGCCTCGATTATGCAAAACACGATCGACTGTTCCTTCGGAAACTCCCGCTAATAGGGCAATATCTTTTATGCGGATTTTGTGATTACTATCAGTCATTAAAGTATTATATTATCAAACTGTGTTCGCACACAGAATAAAGTTGTTGCAAAAATACGATTATATTTGAATAAATAAAATATATTTTTACCGGTGTGTGCGGACACGGAAAACAATTTAACAACCACAAGTATACATATACTACTGATTATTAAATAATTAAATGATTTAAACCAATAAAAAACAAAATAATTATTATGAAAAATATTTTTTATGCCGAACTATTTAACTCCTTAAATGAATTATCTTTATTCAACTGATTGCATTATTATACTCAATTAGAAATGGTAAGGACTGATTTTAGTAACTCAAAAAAAATATTTCCTTACAGAATATCTACAAAATACTCAATACATTAATCTATTATACAAATAACGCCATTATGTAATTTAACACAAAACTCTGATATGGAATTAATCATTGTGAAACCATTAAATAATTAATATTGTTT
>CAIKVR010000006.1 GCA_903830915.1 uncultured Bacteroidales bacterium | reverse complement strand
TTGGTTTTGTTTCAATTCCAATTGGTTTTATTCTAATTCCAATTGGTTTTGTTCTAATTCCAGTTGGTTTTGTTTCAATTCCAATTGGTTTTGTTTCAATTCCAATTGGTTTTATTCTAATTCCAATTGGTTTTGTTCTAATTCCAGTTGGTTTTGTTTCAATTCCAATTGGTTTTGTTTCAATACCAGTTGGATTTGTTCTTATTCCAATTGGTATTGTTTCACTTCCAGTTGAATTTGTTCTAATTCCAATTGGTTTTGTCTTCAGTTGCTTTTACTTACTTATTCTTTTCGCTTTTCTACATTCTCGGTTTGTTTCTATTTTAGTGCTAACCCTATTCCAAAGAGACTAGCATTTGAATAAAATAATAGCTTTAAACTCTTAATCTTTTACACATCGCACAGAGCATCCAACGAATTTAGACATTCCATTGTCCCGGCCCACATCGCTGATGTCGAAGTGCATGGATATGTTCCAGGCAGTTGTGGCAGAGCTTTGGCTTGATGTCCACCAATAGCCGTGGCCTACGCTGGTGAGCATGTAGATTGCACCAACAGCATAATCATTACGACAGCCACCCGGAAGAGCCGAAAAGCCGGTGGAGTTAGTAGCAGCGGTGTTAGGGGTCTGCCAATTAAGTGTGCCTGCTTCTTTTAATTTTCCTCCTGCTACACTCTCGCCACCAAGATAGTTGGTAAGAGTTGTCCATTCTGCATCGGAGGGCACATGCCAACCTGTAGGAGCAATATTGCGGCTATCTGCTACTGCATACCAATTGTAGAGATGTCCGTATTTGGTGCCATTGGCAACTGAGTTGGAGTAATCGCACCAGGCACCTGTGGATAAAGCTGCCCATGCAGTATTATCTGTTACGTTGGCAATATTTTCACCGTTCCTATATTTAGTTGTTTTCAGATTTTCTACCATCCATGTTTGCGTACCAATAATTACTGTTTTATAAACATTACCATCAATATCTGTAATGGGTATAGAAGTTGTAAAACTTACAACATTACCATAATCAACTGCATCGGCTGGATTATTAATTCCATATCCGGATTTATCACTTATCACAAAAGCCCTTACATAATAAGTAGTACCTGCAGTTAATCCTGTAAGCGAACTCAAATAAGCACCAATGCCTGTTCCATCGGAAGTATGACTATCATAGATGGTTGGGCTGGGAGATGTGCTCCAGCAAATTCCACGACCCATCACAGGAAAACCATCACTTACTACATTTCCACCACTGGTGGCGGAATTATTGGTTATTAAAGTTATATCCGCGGTGCTAATTACAGGAGAGTGTGGCATTGATATGGTGCACATTACTTCATTACCATAAGCAGTACCCACACTATTAGTGGCATAAGCACGTACATAATAAGTTTGACCAAATATTAATGCATCCATTGAACAGGTAAATGAACCGGTACCCGATGCACCAGACATTGATTTAAAAACACCTATCCCATCAATAACCGGATTGATAGTTGTACTCCAAACAATTCCACGTTCAGTTACTACTGAACCACCATCGCTGGTTAAATTTCCTCCACTTGATGCGGAGGTGGAACTAAGTGATATAATACTAGAGGTAGTAAGTGTTGGTAATGAGGCAGTGACTGCATCTTTTATACATCGCACTGAGAATCCATTCGCCTTACCTTCGGTGCTATAATACGAGCTGGCTTCGTAGGATGCCAAGTTTCTATACCAGGCGGTCGTGGCACTGCTTGCGCTCGAACTCCACCAGTTACTGAAGGATAATAAGTAGTAGAACTGACCATTTAGGTAACGGTAACCACCAGGAAGGGCAGAAAAGCCAGAAGTGTTATTTTGAGTTAAATCATTGCCAATATTGCCTATGCCAGTAGAAGTATACCAGTCGGTAGTAGCAGCTAAGGATTTGGCTATATTATTATAAGTGGTTCTGCCATCGAAATTATATCCATTTGCAATCAGGTAGTTTTCGAGCGTTGTCCACTCAGCATCAGTAGGTACATGCCAACCTGTAGGAGCTATGTTGCGACTATCTGCTACGGCATACCAGTTGTAGAGTAGACCATATTTGGTTGCATTTGCAGCATCGTTGTTGTAAGCAGCTTGTGCTCCAGAGGTCAATGCACTCCAAGTCGCATTATCGGCTACATAAGGTATTGCATCACCATTCCTATACTTGGTCGTTTTCAGATTTTCCACCATCCAGGTTTGTGTGCCAATAGTAACTTCATGATAAACGTTTCCGTCAATATCGGTAACAGTACTGAATAATTGAGCTGCATGTGTTGTAAAACTGATTTCGTTACCATACGCCGTACCTACGCTATTGGTAGCATACGCCCGTACATAATACGTAGCGTTGGCACTTAATCCGGTTATTGAACTTGAAAATGCACCAATGCCATTATTGTCGGATGTTTTGGTAGTGAGTGTAATGTCTGGAGCAGGACTTGTACTCCAACAAATACCACGGGCTGTTACCGCTGCACCACCATCACTGCTAATATTTCCGCCACTGCTTGCAGTATTAGCTGTAATAGCAGTAACGGTTTCAGTGCTAAGAGTTGGAATAGTTTGAAGATTTGCTACAGCATCTTTCACGCAACGTACCGAAACTCCTATTGACATTGGAGTAGGATATTTTAGCATAGTGGCATCATTGAAAACTACTTTCCAGCCCCATGCAGTAGTCATATCTATCGGTGTTGAACTCCACCATCCACTCCCATAACCCGGTTGTCCGAAAGTACCATCGTAGCTTCGACCTCCGGCGGCAAGTGCCGTAAAACCACTTTCGTTGGTACTACCTGCATTCGGATATGTCCAATTGGTTGTGCCTGTTTCCTTCAGTTTTCCTCCGGCCACATTTTCTCCACCCAGATACATGCTGAGTGTTGACCATTCATTGTCGGTAGCCACATGCCAACCAACCGGTGCAATATTCCGGGGATCATACACTGAAGCAAAATTATAAAAGTGTCCAAAACGAGCACCAATTAAAGGATTGTTAGCGTTATCGCACCATGCTCCAGAGAACAATACAGACCAGTTTGTATCATCCGTTACATTAGGAACATTATCACCGGTTCGGTATTTGGTTGTTTTCAGATTTTCGGCCATCCAGGTTTGCGAACCAATGGTGACTACACTATAGTTATTTCCATCGGCATCCTGACAAGCAATGAAATTAAAATTGACATTTTTATTTTCATACGGTATGTCGGGTATGATAGTGCTATAGTTTCCTGAAACAGCTTTAAACAATAACTGATCATGGGCATAATACAACATGGAAGTTATTCCTGCATCGCTTTTTATTTTTTGCGGAATGATTTCTGTCCGTTTTTCATTGCCTGAATATTCAATCGAACTATTAATGTCTGTTCCGTTTGGATTCAGCATTTTGGTTGAATAACTGTAACCGCTTCCAATAACCTGAACAATATATGCACCTTTTTTCAACGATAGACGGAATGAATTTTGTCCTACTTGTAGTTGTTGATTTATGTCAACCACCATGCGTCCATCAATTCCATAAACATTTACCTGTGTGTTACCGGCTTGTTTTGAATAGAAAGATAAGATGTTATTTCCCAATGTACCGTTTGGATAAATTACAATATTATCGTTTTCCATACCTGGCTGGTCGGTTTGTGTTGCCATTGTATCGTATAAATACAACTTATTGCCAAGTGGAACGGTTACCGAAGTACCCTGTGTGAGATTCTCAACAAGTACATCGCCAGCCGATGATGTTGCACCGCTGCCAGAGAATGTAATTGTATAATTCGAACCATAAACAGGAGCAAAAACCGAAGCCCATTTAATAACCACATCGTTTATTGCATAGTTTCTGTCTGCTATACGGTTATTATTGATATCAAGTTCCCTATATGTCCAGTCGGCACCAGAACAATACTGATAACTATTTGGAGTTGCAGTATTTATTGTAATTGCATAATGCGTATCGTCCAATTTTGTCATAGCCGTAAATTGCCAGTTGGTAGCTGCACCGTTTATGTAACAAGTGTTCGTTCCGGATGGCACTGTAACAGTATAAACCACATTAACCGGTACTATAGCAGGACTATAAACAATTGCCCATTTTGCCACTACATCATTTGCTGCATAGTTTCTGTCGCTGATGTCATAACCATTTGCATCCTTTTCCTGATATCCCCAGCCCGGACCCGAACAATACTTATAGGTGTCGTTTACAGTAGCTGAAGGAATATTTAGAGTATAATGCGTATCATCTACTTTATTCATGGCAGTAAATGTCCAGCCATTCATAGTTCCAGCCACATAACAAGCATTTGTTCCAATCGGAACAGTCACACTATAAGTCACACCACTTACAGGAGGAATATAGGTGAATGTATCAGAACTGGTAGCCGTACCTGCCGGATTAGTAATACTGATTGTTCCGGTAGTGCCATTTCCAACTATTGCCGTAACATTATTTGCATCCACTACGGTGACTGAGCTTGCCGAAGTCCCGCCTATACTTACTGCTGTTGTTCCTGTCAGGTAATAACCCGTAATATATACAGTCGATCCGGTTGTTCCGGTAGATGGATTAAATCCGGTTATAGTTGGAGGTACAATAATGGTGAATATATCGCCAATTGAGGTTACACCTCCCGGAGTAGTTAATCGGATATTTCCGCTTATACCACCTGAATATAAGGTGATGGTTGTATCCGAAGTTACCGTAAATGGCAGACTCATATCCGAATTTCCAATAGTAACAAACGAAGTTCCGGTCAGATGCTTTCCTTTCAGTGTTATTTCAGTTCCTGTCATCCCCGATGTTGGAGAGAATGAACTAATAATTGGTACAGGAACATAAGTAAATGTATCTCCACTAGTGGCAGTACCATCTTGATTCGTAACGCTGATTGTTCCGGTACTTCCATTAGCCACTGTTGCTGTAATGGTAGTATTATCCACAACTGTAAATGAACTTGCGGCTGTAGCACCTATGGAAACTGATGATGTTCCATTAAAATTTGTTCCGTAAATAGTAATCGTAGTTCCATTTCCACCTGTGCTTGGTGTAAACCAGGTTATGGTTGGTGGATAAGTAATTGTAAACATACTACCAGCTATCGTTGAGCCACCAGGTGTTCTTAAAAATATAGTACCACTTGATAAGCCAGAGTTGACGGTAATTGTTGTATCTGAAATTACAGTAAATGGCAGACCCATATCAGGACTTCCAAAACTCACAAAACTAGTTCCTGTCAAGTATTTTCCTTTTATCGTAATTTCAGTTCCCGTTGGACCGAATATTGGACTGAAGGAACTAATAATTGGTGCAGGAATAAAAGTAAATGTATCTCCACTTGTGGCTGTACCATCAGGTGTGGTTACACTAATTGTCCCTGTAGCACCATTTCCTACTGTTGCAATAATGGCAGTTTTATCCACAACTGTAAATGAGCTTACTGCTGTACCACCTATGGTTACAGATGAAGTTCCGATTAAATTTGTTCCGTTAATTGTAATCGTTGTTCCGCTTCCTCCTATGTTTGGTGTAACCCATGATATAGTTGGTGGCCACAAAGTGGTGAATACATCTCCACCGCCTATACCACCAGGGGTGTCAATTCGGATATTTCCGCTTGTACTTCCCGAATAAAAGGTAATGATAGTATCTGATTCTACGGTATATTGTAAATTCATGTTAGAAGTTCCAATGCCCACAAAAGTAGCTCCGGTAAAGTTTTTACCTTTTATCGTTACTTTAGTACCCGTTGGCCCTGATATTGGACTAAACGAACTAATAACCGGTAGCGGAATAAACGTAAATGTGTCTGAACTTACAACTGTTCCACCCGGAGTTGTTATACTTACTGTTCCGGTTGCTCCTGTTCCTACATTAGCTCCCAGCTGAGTATCAGAATAATTGCCAAAGGAATAAACAGGAATTCCACCTACACTTACAGCAGTTGCTCCGGTCAGATGAGTTCCGGTAATTGTTATTGCACAACTCTCCCCTCCTGATGTTGGAGTGAAAGAAGTTATTGTTGGTGCAGGAGTAAATACTGATTTCCATTTTACAACCACATCTGATGCGGAATATACTCTATGGAAATTACTGCTATTATTTGCATCCAATTCTTCGTACGCCCAATCAGTACCTGATAAATACTTATATCGATAGATGGGTAACGAAGGAATAGTAACCGTGTAATGCGTGGCATCCACCCGTGTCATAGCTATAAATTGTACATAATTATCCCAATCGCCCGATATATAGCATGTTTGTGTGCCGACAGGAACTGCAACTGTGTAGGTCATTGATGTAGGATTAATAGCAGGGTCGTAGATATTAAGCCATCTAACAACTACATCGCTGGCATGATAAGTTCTGTCAGCAATCAGATTTCCCGAAATATCTGTTTCTTCATACGCCCAGATTGACCCCGAACAGTACTTATACGTATCGCTAAGTGTGGCTGTAGGAATATTTACCGTGTAATGCGTTGCATCTATTTTGGTTAGGGCAGTAAATGTCCATCCGTTCATTGAACCGGAAATATAACAGGCATTTGTGCCCTCAGGTACAGTTACAAAGTAATTTACACCACTAACTGTAAACGTTCCTGCGCTTCTTGCCGTTCCACCCGGAGTGGTTACACTTATCGTTCCGTTTGAACCGGTAGCTGCTACAGCTGAAATCTGAGTATCAGAAATTACAGTAAATGAGCTGACCGCAGTTCCGCCAATACTCACTGTAGTGGCAGTGCTTAGGTTTGTTCCGGTAATTGTTACTAATGCTCCAGTTGTTGGAGTGAAGCTGCTGATGGTTGGTGCATTAGAAATTTTATTACGAAGAATGGATATGTTATTATCACTAAAGTTAGCCACGCAAATCTCAGGCTTTCCATCCCCGTCAATATCAACAATTGCTGAGTTCATAGGTGCATTTCCCACGGCATAAGATATGCCCGAATTAAAAGAAATGTTTCCAGAGGTACTTGTATTTTTAAATACCTGCGCATTGTTACTTCCTACAATAACTACATCAGGTTTTCCATCACCATCAATATCTCCTATTTTTGCACTTACTGGTGAGGTAACAGAAGCAAAGTTTACAGCAGAGTTGAATAAAATATTGCCAGATGTACTTAAATTTTTAAATACCGAAAAATTTGCACTTTTCTGATTTGGAACTAGTATATCCACTTTCCCATCGCCATCTATATCTGCAACATCAAAATCGCGCGGAGAACCACCAATCGAAATAAATGTCTCACTTGCAAAAGACGATGAATCAATAATACCTTGTGTACTGATATTTCTAAAAATTTTAAAGCTTCCACTTACATTTACAATCATTTCAGGTTTTCCATCGCCGTCCAAATCCCGTAACATTACATAAAATGATTGACCACCAATAGGAAAATCAACTTTGGGAGCGAATGAAATATTACCTAATGTAGATGTATTTCTGAATACAGAGATATTGTCACCCTGACAGTTCACAACAATCACATCCGGCTTACCATCCATATCAATATCATTTACTGCAATACCTACTGGATTTGAACCGGTTGTGAAACTAACTCTTGTTGCAAACGAAGAAGATGTAACTGAACCGGGGCTGCTTGTGTTTAACAAAACAGAGAATGTATTATCAGAATAGTTTGATTCAATTATATCTTTTTTTCCATCGCCATCTATATCTGCTAATCTTGCCGAACCTACATTGTTTCCGCTTGTAAATGTGACATTGGAATTCAACGAAGAACTGTTGATTGATCCAACAGTAGCATTGTTTCGTAAAACAGAGACAGTATTTGATGAATTTGTATTTGGAATAACCAAATCAGATTTACCATCTAAATCAAGGTCAGCGGAAACGATTCCATAAGGTTGTACACCTGTTGCAAAATCAACTTTTGAATCAAAAGAGTTTGAATCAATTATTCCTGATGAAATGAAAGAAACATCAAATGCTTTAGCAGAATATGCAGTTAATCCACTTATTGAAGACGTTACAGAAATAGGTTCATACGTTGAACCATTAGGTACTGTTACGTTTAGCGATGTTGCAGTAGCAGATGTTACTGTAGCTTTTGCTCCACCAAAGTAAACAATATTCTGGGCCGCAATGGCATTAAAACCTGTTCCTGTAATTGTTACACTACTTCCAATAAGACCACTCGTTGGACTAAATGAAGTTATGGTTGGAGCTGGAGTAAAAGTAAAGATACCCGAACTAATTGCTGTTCCACCCAACGTATTTACGCCAATAGCTCCAGTTGCTCCGCTTCCTAAAGTTGCGGTTATTTGTGTGTCTGAATTTACGATAAATGAACTTGCTAATGTAAAGCCTATGCTTACTCCCGTGGTAGTGAGCAGATTTGTTCCCGAAATGATTACTGTATTTCCAGTACCTCCATTTGTAGGCGTAAAACTGCTAATGGTTGGAGCGGGAATAAAGTTGTATGTATCTGCACTTACAGCCGTACCACCCGGAGTTGTGATGCTGATTGTCCCGGTTGTGCCATTTCCAACTATTGCCGTAACAGTATTTGCATCCACTACGGTGACTGAACTTGCCGAAGTCCCACCTATGCTTACTGCCGAAGTTCCGGTCAGGTTTGTACCGCTAATGGTTACAATTGCGCCAACTCCGGAAGTTGTTGGAGTAAATGAAGTTATCGTTGGAGCAGGAACAAAGCTAAATGTACCCGAACTTACAGCCGTACCACCCGGAGTGGTTAAGCTAATAGTTCCAGTTGTTCCACTTCCCACCACTGCCGTAACGGTAGTTGCATTTACCACAGTAACTGAGCTTGCCGAAGTACCACCTATACTTACTGCCGATGCTCCGGTTAGGTCTGTACCGGTAATGGTAACCGTTGCACCTATACCTCCACTTGTAGGAGTAAAGCTTGTAATAGTTGGTGCAGGAATACAAGGCGTTACCACATTGGCAATAAAATTACCAAGCGAATAAGACAAACTTCCAATTGGTATTGTGCTTGTTACAGTATTGGTAGTTGTATTGATTATATTTACAATATCCCGCTGAGAATCTACCACATAGACTTTGTTTCCATCAGGGCTAACGCTTATGCCTGAAGAAAAAGTACCTACCAAGACTGTGGAGGTTACTGTATTAGTAGCAGTATTGATAACGCTCACGGTAGTACTATTGTGATTTGCCACATAAACTTTGCTTCCATCGGGGCTTATGCAAACTCCTTGAGGATAAATACCTACTGCCACAGTAGCTGTTACTGAATTGGTAGCAGTATTGATAACACTGACTGAATTATCATTACCTGCATTCACCACATAGACCTTGCTTCCATCGGGACTAACGCTTAATTGATCAGGATTAGTACCTACAACTACAGTAGCTACAACCGAATTAGTAGCCGTATTGATAACACTCACGTTATTACTACTACTATTTGCATTTGCCACATAAACTTTGCTGCCATCGGGACTAATGCTTACTCCAGAAGGAGCACTACCTACCGCCACAGTAGCTGTTACGGCATTGGTAGCCGTATTAATAACGCTCACGGTATTGCTACCATTATTTGTTACATAGACCCTGCTACAATCAGGGCTAACACTTATACCTTCAGGACCATTACCTACTGTTATAGTGGCTATTACAGCATTGGTAGCCGTATTGATAACGCTTACTGTATTGCTTTTCCAATTTGTGACATAGACCTTGCTGCCATCGGGGCTAACGCTTACTCCGTAAGGATATGTACCTACGGTCACGGTAGCTGTTAAAGCATTGGTAATTGTATTAATTACTCTTACGGAATTACTACCTGAACTTGCTATATATGCATAAGTGACATAACTGCTACCTTCTATAAAACTAGTAGTACTATTTACCGAACCACCTGCAGTAGTCACTGTAATTTTTCCTGTTGTAACGTTACCAAATACTGCTGTAATGGTAGTTGGATTTACTACAGTGAAGGAAGTAGCAGGAGTTCCACCAAAACTTACCGCCGTTGCACCTGTAAAATCGGTACCAGTAATGGTAACCGTTGTGCCGGTACATCCATTTGTTGGCGTAAAACTGGTAATGGTTGGGGCAGGCAAGGTTGTAAACGTCACTTCACTTCCATAACTTGTTCCTGCACCGTTGGTGGCATAGGCTTTTACATAATACTGTGTATTAGGTGATAAGCCGGTGATTGCAGACGTAAATGCACCTGTCGCAGATTTTGCTCCTTGTGTAGTTTTGGTACTTAACGAAATATCCGGATTAGTAGATGTACTCCACACCACGCCGTATTGGGTTGGGTTTACATCACCTAAGTTGGTTATCGTTCCATTCCCTGTAGCGGTAGTTCCTGTTATGGTGCTTACCGCTTCGGTAGTTACAGTAGGAGTTATAAATCCTTCAGATATATTCGTAAAATCCATCCATTGATTAGCAGCGGCATACAGCGAACCAGAACCAGAAGGAACATGTAATTTACAAGTTGTTTTGTTGACTCCAGAAAACACAATTGCTGAGTTTGTTAGATTTATAGGTGTGATAGGATGTGCATAAATTGACCCAAGATTGGTGCAATTTACAAAAGCATTACTACCAATAACGCTGACGGAGCTAGGTATTGAAACAGAAGTAATATTGCTGCAAAAATAAAATGCTCCTGTTCCAATATTAGTCACAGAACTTCCAATTATTATACTGCCAGTTAGACCATTACAACCATAAAATGCATTTGCACCTATGGTTGTTGCCAAATTAGGAATAGTCAGACTACCAACAAGACCACTGCAATCAAAAAATGCTCCTTCTCCAATAATAGTTAGTGCATTGCCTATAGTCAGACTTCCCTTAAAACCGCTACATTTATAAAAAGCCATTGCTCCAATGTTTGTTACAAAATTTGGTATTGTAAGACTACCTGTTAGACCACTGCAATAAGCAAAAGCATAATCTCCGATTGTCGTTACGGAATTACCAATTGTTAGATTGCCTGTCAGACCACTACAACCAGTAAAAGCATAATGTCCTATAGTCGTCACTAAATTTGGCATCGATAAATTACCTGTCAGACCACTGCAACTTGCAAAAGCTTTATTCCCAATAATTGTCACACCATTCCCAATAATTAAATTGCCAGTTAGACCACTGCAATTAGAAAAAGCTTCGTTTCCAATGTTACTTATTGAATTTGGTATTGTAAGACTACCTGTTAGACCACTACAATAAGCAAAAGCAAAATCTCCGATTGTAATTACCGAATTACCAATTGTTAGATTGCCTGTCAGACCACTACAACCAAAAAAAGCATTACTTCCTATGTTTGTAACGGATGTAGGTATAGTTAGACTACCGGTCAGACCGCTACAACCAGTAAAAGCTGCTATTCCAATCGAAGTAACCGAAGTAGGCATGGCTACTGAGATCAGAGAAACTTTCCCAACATAACTAGAGTTAAAGAATGCATTTTGCGGTATTTCATTAGCCGGATAAACAATACTGCCTGTACCCCCCGTACCCAATGTTCCAGTATAAGCACTTATGGTTGCTCCACTCATATCGAGCACTGCTAGCAGTGGCATATCGTCGCGCATGGTTTTAAAATCTCGTGCATCAATGGTGCCTGTAAATGTCAGGTTGGTCATGGTGCTGAGGTTATAACCTGCGGCAGTAATGGCTGCGGCTAATCCTCCGGCGGTAGATACAATATTATAGGTAAATGTACCTGTGCTTGTAGCTGTTCCACCTAAAGTGGTTAAGCTAATGGTTCCCGTTTTTCCTGTTCCTATTGTTGCCGTTACCTGCGTATCCGAATTTACAGTAAATGAAGTTGCCGCTGTTCCACCAATGCTTACTGCGGTGGTAGTGCTCAGATTTGTTCCGGTAATAACTACTGTATTTCCGTTACTTCCGTTGGTTGGTGTAAAGCCGGTAATGATTGGAGCAGGAATAAATGTAAATGTATCTGAACTAACAGCCTTTCCACCCGTAGTTGTAACGCTAATCGTTCCTGTTGCTCCACTTACCACGACTGCTGTAACCGTTGTTGCATTTACAACGTTATTACTCATAGTTGATGCCCCTCCAATATTTACTAATGTTCCTCCGGCTATTAGGTTTGTACCTGTAATAGTAACGATTGTACCTGCACCTCCACTTGTTGGCGTAAAGCTTGTAATGGTAGGTAGTGGGATACACTCAGAAACCACATCTCCTATCAAATTCCCAAATGAATAGGGATGAGTTCCTATGGCCACCGTAGATGTAACGGTATTGCTACCCGCATTTATCACACTCACATTATTACTATTTATATTCGACACATATACTTTAGTTCCATCCGGGCTAACACTTGTTCCAAATGGATTAGTACCCACTGCTACAGTAGCTGTTACAGTATTTATTGTCGTACTAATCACACTCACTGTATTGCTGCTCTGATTTGCCACATAAACTTTGCTACCATCTGGACTTACACTTATGCCGAATGGAAATGTACCAACTGCCACAGTAGCAGTTACAGTGTTGGTTGCTATATTGATTACACTCACATTATTACTATTCCTATTTGTTACATAGGCCTTACTGCCATCGGGGCTAACGCAAACTCCAAATGGTCCATTGCCTACCGTAATGGTTGCTGTAACAGTATTGGTAGCCGTATTAATCACATTCACATTATTATTACCCCAATTCACCACGTAAACCTTACTGCCATCGGGGCTAATACTTATTCCATTGGGATGTGAACCTGCTGAAACGGTGGCTGAAACAGTATTGGTAACGGTATTTATCACGCTCACATTTGAGCTCATTTCATTGGCCACATATACTTTGCTTCCGTCGGGGCTAATGCATATTCCATACGGACTGGTACCTACAGCTATAGTAGATGTCACGGTATTGGTAGCTGTATTGATTACACTCACAGTATTGCTACCCCCATTTGATACATAAACTTTTTTTCCATCGGGACTTATGCATACTCCGGAAGGTGTGTTGCCAACATTTACGGTTGCTGTAACCGTACTGGTAGCTGTATTGATTACACTCACGGTATTATTACCTTGATTTGAAACGTATGCATAGCTTGTAATAGCTGCACCCTCAGTAAAATTTGTATTACTGCTTACCGAACCACCCGGTGTGGTAACAGCAATATTACCAGTAGAACCACTTCCATACACTGCTGAGATTTGAGTGTCAGAATTGACAATAAATGAACTTGCTGCTGTTCCGCCAAAGCTAACAGCTGTTGCACCATTAAAACCTGTACCGGATATGGTAATGCTAGAACCGTTGCATCCGTTTGTTGGCGTGAAGCTTGTAATGGTTGGTGCGGGAATATAGGTAAATGTGCCTGAACTATTACAAACTAAACCATAGGAATTCATAACACTAATTGCACCTGTAGAACCAGAAGCTACAACTGCTGTTATCTGCGTATCAGAATTTACTACAAACGACGTTACAGCTGTACCACCAATACTCACTGCTGTACCACCCGTAAAGTTTGAGCCCGTTATAGTTACAGTTGATCCCGTGGCTCCTGAAGTTGGTGAAAATGACGATATGCTAGGTGCAACATAGGCAGAACTAACTATACCATTAACAACTAAATCATTACTGGTTGTATTTCCTAAATCTTTAATGTAACACGTTCCTCCAGAACCAGTCGCACCGTAATTAACTAATCGAATGGTTATGGTCGAAGTTACATTTTGCAAATCAGCTAATGCGCTTAAATCAATAGCTAATTGAGCATTACCGGTAGATGTGGTATTTGTGCCCCAGGTTATGGCTGTACCAATATTTTGAAACGTTCCACTTCCAATTTGATATTGCCATTGCCCTGTTGTGGGACCCGTGTTTGACCTCCGTATATTATAGGCACTGATACCCAATAATGATACTTTAAAGCCGACATTAGGTGATATTGTAAAGCTGAAAAACTTATTAGCAGTAATTTCTCCTGCCAACGTACCGGAAACGGTATAGTTTGTTGAACCCCAGGCCCCTACAACACCCGCACCGGATAAAGTGCCAAAACCTGACCCACGCGTAAGGCTGCCAATTGATGCGTTTGCCACACTTGTAGTTGCAGCTAACGGACTTGTTCCAAAATTACCTGCTCCACCAGCCTGAGTGCTAAAATCCCAACCGGCAAGAGTTTGTCCATTAATTGTTGAACTTCCCAGTACAATGCTAACGATTAGAAGGAGAGTTTTAAATTTTAATAGTTTCATGATTGTAATTTTTATTTGTTGTTGATGTTTTGTTTGATTTTCGTATTCCTAGCGATTGCCTCACTCCAAGTGAGACTATCACTATCTCTATGCTCAATAACCCGGGTTTTGTAGCAGTTTTTGATTTGTATTTAGTTCTGTTTGTGGAATTGGGAAAATATTAAAGTGTGCATCAAAGCCCGTACCGGTGCTTAGTCCGCCTTTCCAGTCCCAGTTATAACTGCCACCTCCATAATTTCCAAATCGGATAAGGTCAGTACGGCGTTGTCCTTCAAAGAAGAATTCGCGGGCTTTTTCGTCGAGTATTCCTGCTAAGTCGATACTTGTTTTCGCTACAGCACCAGCTCTTGTGCGCAATTGATTGATTACCGTGAGTGCTTCTGAAGTGTTTCCTGTTCGGTATATCGCTTCGGCATAGGTTAAGTAAGCTTCGGCAGCACGTAAAAATGGCACATCCATATCAGGAAATTGTATGCTACTGGTTGCAGCGCCATCAGCGCGCAGGTTACTGAATTTGATAACCTGATACCCATCCCTGAAATTACTTGCAGTTGTAACAGTATATCCGGAACTTACAGAACCTTTATCAAAAAGTGCACGGCTATCTTTTAGTGAAGCCAAAATCGCAGTTGATAAATCCGCATTATTTGAAAAGAAGCTAGACCCTGTAGGAAAGAATTTTTTGACTAATGTGGCACGGGCACGATTACCTGCCCAGCCCTGATTTGTACCCCAGTTTACCATTCCACTTGTGCGAGTTGAAGCAATCAGAAAGTTAGACGATCCCCAGCTTTTAGCAGTAATACCATCGGCAACAATGGGTAAAATAATTTCCTGTCGTGCTTTGTTCACAGTACCTGAACCATCATTATCGGCCATAAAAAGCTGTTTGAAAGTTGGACACAAGCTATATCCCGAATCCATTACTTTTTTGGAGTATGTAGCAGCATCCGCCCATCGTTGCGAACCTGTGTACACTTCGGCATTCAACAATAATCTGGAATGTAATAACCAGTTAGCTGCTTTATCAGCCCGTCCGTAAGGTGCTTGAAGTGGATTCGATAGATTTGTTTCACATTGTGCCAGTTCAGTATCAATATAATTGAATAGTTCGGTTCTGCTTAGTTGAGTGGTATTTGCAAACGAATTTCCTTCGGTAAATGGCACTTTTCCAAACATATCCAGCAAATAGTAATAATTTAATGCGCGGATAAAACGTGCTTCAGCCCGCTGTTTTAATGAAATATCATCGGTTTTGGTCGAAGTTTGAGAAATGAAGTAATTGCAAACAGAAACATTAAATAGCAATCGATTATATATACCACGTACTTGTGCGTTTTGGCTTGTCCAGTTATTGAAATTTAATTCAGGGATAAAATAATCATTCCAAGCACAAATTGCCTCGTCTGTAGAAAGTTCATTCATATTCCAAATTCCACGCACAAAATCAATAAAACTTTCATCGACTGCTGGAATATCGGGGTCTCCGGCAGGTTGTTGATTTCCTGTTAACCCTAAACTGGAATAAATTTTTGCAAAATTTGCATCGACATTAAATGGCAATGTTGTAAAACTGATTTCTTTGCCATAAGATGTTCCAAAACTATTGGTTGCATAAGCTCTTGCATAATATTTTGTATTGGGGTTCAGACCGGTAATTTTACCGCTGGATTTGTTATTGTCTTTTGTAGGCATAGGCGAGGTGCTATAACAAACGCCTTGTTCGGTAATTGATGATCCTACATAATTAGAAAAATACCACCAAATGGTTGCTGATGTTTCTTTTATGTCAACAACCGAGTCGCCTGTAATTATTGGAAATCCAAAATCAAGCGTACAACGAATTGAAAAACCACTATTCTTTAATGAATTAACCGTCGAAACTCCATCAGAATTATATCTCATTTGTCGGCTCAGTGCATTGGCATTATCTCCCAACGTGGCTGTCCACCAGGCACCTAAGTAACCCAATGAATCAAAAAGATTGGTGGTACGATATCCTCCGGGTAATGCCGAGAAAGCGAATTCGTTGGTAGCAGAATTGGCAGCTGCCCAATTGGCAGTGCCCGTTTCTTTTAAAGCTTTTCCGGCAGTCAAACTATCCAGAACGTTACCTGTTCCAAAATGACTGTAATTTTTTATCAGTGCTGCCCATTCGGCATTGGAAGGTATATGCCAACCTGCGGGAGCTATATTGCGGTTGTCGTTTGCAGTAAACCAGTTGTAAAGGTGTCCGTATTTCGTGCCGTTAGCAGCATCGTTGTTGTAATCGCACCAGGCTCCACCGGTCAAAGCAGCCCAGGAAGTATTACTGGTTACATTACTTATGTTTTCACCTGTGCGGTATTTAGTAGTTTTCAGGTTCTCAGCCATCCATAGCTGATTGCCAATAAATACTGTGGCGTAGTTAGTTCCGTTGGTGTCATGACAATCTACAAAGTAAAAAGACCAATTATAAGTTGAATTATAAGTCCAAAAACTGACTGTTCGATAGGAAATAAAATTACCCGAATAGGCTTTAAATACGATAAAATCATTGTTTTTACAAACCATGGTAGTTACACCCACATCACTTTTAGCTTTCTGTAGACTTTTGGTTGCAGACTTTTGGTTGGCTTTAAAAGCAATTGCAGCCTGACTTTGGGTTTTGGTTTGGCTAATCATTTTCGCAGCATAATTAAATCCTTTCCCATTAACCTGAATAATATAGGCTCCCTTTGGCAAGCTAAGCTGAAATGAATTGATGCCTTCCGAGAGCTGCTGAGTTAAACCTACAATTTTTCGACCATCTACACTATATGCATTGATTTGAGTGCTGCCATCGTTTTTTGTATTGAATTGAACAGTGTATTTCCCATCAGACTCATTGGGATAAATCCGAATTGTTTCGTCGGTTGCACTTAGTTGTTCAATTGCACTGGGCGTATCCGTCAGATTCAGAGAATTACCCGCCGGAACAGTTAGGGTTATCAGTTGTGTGATATTTTGCACAACTACAGAATCTACAGTGTTACTGGCTCCAATACCCGAAAAAATAAAAGTATTGTTATAAGGAAGAGCTGCTGTTGAAATTGCCACTAAGGCAATAATGATTAGTTTTTTCATAATCGTAATTTTTTATGAGTTGTTTTGTTTGTTGTTCTTACTTTTAGTCATGGCCTCACTCCAAGTGAGACTATGACTTTTTATTTAAATGTTTTTATTCCACCACCACTTTTTAATCAGTTCCCCTAATCTTACAATAAAAAGTCCTATATTCAACTTATTATCCAAGTTTCTCTTTGCTTAATTATTAAATAACTCTAAATACTATCGTTTTTATAGGATATGACTATAAAAAAAGAGGATATTTTTATATTTTTGGGTCGTTTTTGGTTGTGTTTTTAAGGTTTTTCATGCATTATTCGAGTTTCGTGATTTAACCTAATGTATTTAGTTGGCAAAAATACTAAACCATTTCTCAAAAAACAATGACTACTTTATGTCATTTTTCGATTATTTTCGCTGTTTTTCGTTGAATTATGTTATTATTTTGATTTCAGTCTTTCAAATTGATTTTTAATTTTGATAAAATTCATACAATTGTAACATTATTGCAAAAAAAGTACTTCCTTTCGATCAGGTTCAGCAAATATGGGAACGAGACATTCGGGTTGGTAAAGAAATTAACCTGGAATTGGATTTAGAAATTTACAAGAAAATTCTTAATATCGTTCATGTTGGCAATTTCTACTATTGGATTTTAGATGTTGCATCTACAACAATTAAATTTACAAGTCCCGATATTGCTAATGTGCTGGGTTATACTCCCGAAGAATTTATGATGAATCTTTTTTTTCAAATAATACATCCGGATGATGTAAGCTACTTTATTAATTTCGAAAACAAAGTTGCTGAATTCTTTTTTTCGTTGGATATTGTACGGATTTTCAAGTATAAAGTTCGTTCGGATTACAGATTACGCAAGAAAAATGGTGAATATATTCGTATTTTACATCATGTAATTACTCTCCAAACCACTGAAAACGGAGGTGTTACCAAATCGTTTGGCATTCATACCGACATTACAGAATTGAAACCCGAAGGCACACCCACCTTATCCATTATTGGCATGGATGGTGAACCATCGTATCTGAATATCGAAGTGGAAAAGGTGTTTGAACCCACTAAATCACTGTTGTCCGATAGGGAAAAAGAGGTGTTGTTTCATATTATTCACGGTAAACACAGCAGCGAAATTGCTGAATTACTGGGACTGAGTAAACACACGGTTCTCAATCACCGCCGGAATATTTTGGCAAAAACAGGAACAAAATCAACTGCTGAATTAACTATAAAAACGATTCAGGAAGGGTGGATGTGACCACTTTTCTATTACTCATCAAATGACTTTAAGTCATCGAATGAGTGCAGTATTTGAAGTCGACCCTTCTGCTTTTTTGTATAAATGATTTTCAGTTCGATTAGTCGAAATGAAAATCAAACAATTATATTTAGTTGGGTGCTGAGTAGAAAAAAAACTAAATAAAACAGTTTCGAAAACCCACAGATACTTTCAATCTGCCAAAAAAAGTAATCCGGTTGAATTTCAAGCGAAATTCGACCGGATTTAAATTATTGATAGTTTTTTTCAACTAAACCAATTAACTCTACTGTACAACAAATTTGTAATTTTGAACTTCTCCTGAATTTAAAACTGCATTTATCAAATACAGCCCTTTGTTTAAAGTTTTTCTAATAGTTTGCAACTTTAAACCATTTGCAACTTCATTCGATACTAAAAGTTTTCCAGACTCATTATAGATTTTATAGCTAATAATTGTTGCATCATTTATATTCACAGAATTTATAGCTGTATTTACTCCATTTATATCCAATATTATTTGGTCAACTCCTGGAGTTTGATCAATTATCAATTTAATATTGTATTTTTTAGTCAATCCAGAAGTAAGTATGGTAAAAGCTCCACCAACATCGGTCGTTTTGTCAACTTCGGCAATTGAAATACCTGTATACAGATTTGTTTGAGGATAACCTATAGGTTCAACAGACCAATCGGGGTTGTTGTCGCTGTTAGGAATACAGAATTTGAACATGCCATCGCCCTGACTTATGCCACTAAACATTAATACAGAAGGGAAACTCCAAGTGAAAATTTTATTATTCCCACTTACTGTAGGAAACGTTGCTTGTGTATTATTCAACGCATCTCTCCAACAGAAATTCCATTGAGCTTTTATGTTGTTTGGGTCATTATTAAGGAAATAGCTACTTCCTATTAATCCATATCTTACAGTTGAATAATCTTTCAAAGTAGTATGAATAAAACTTGAATAAGTTGAAGCACTGTAATTAATAAGAGAAATACCATTAACGTCTTTTATATTTATCACGTTTATATAACATGTGTCGAACGGCAAATCAACACTACTAACCAGATGAACCACTGCGTTGTTTGTTGCATCAACAGTTGCAGATGAGAGTGTTATTTTAGTGTTGGTTACAACATTATTTTGTCTGTAACTAAGTATATAATTTATTGTATCCTGTGCGCTTGCAATAGCTACATTATTGCTAAAAGTAAGATCTATATTTTTCAAACCGGTTAATTTGCTTTTAATTAATGCCAGATTAGTTCCAGCAAAGTTCGAACTGTTATATACGTAGCTCCAACCTCCGATAAAAATGTTTCCCGATGGAGTAACATTAAGTGGTTGTAAACCTACATTGGCAAATGATGGATGCTTTGTCCACGAAATGCCATTATTAGTAGAATAAAATAAGCCTGTTGAACCGGTACTAAAATATGTATTAAGCGATGGAACAAATTTTACTTCACTTATCGTTGAGGTTGAATCAATTTTACTCCAGTTTGTGCCTCCGTTAACTGTAGAATAAAGTGAATAAACTTTCTTTGTGCCATCGTAATTAGATAAAAGCCCGTTATTTTCATCTTTAAAATCAAATCGTACAGAATTACCGTTAGTTGCAGGTGTTTTTATTGCAGTCCAGTTAAATCCCTTATTTGTAGACTTATAAATGTAATTTGTTCCACCGATTAAATAAATATTGTTTCCTCTCACCCTTATAAAACTATTCGTATTTGTACTCCAATCGGTTGAGGTGGCTGTAGGCATATTAGCTGCCGGAACTGCATTCCATTGAGCTCCACCATTGGTTGTGGTATATATTTCAAGAATACCATTTGTTGTGCTAATACCATCACCAATCACTACTCCCTCGTTTTCGTTCCAAAAATAAACCAAATCGGGAAATGAATTTGCCGAACTAAATGCAGTCTCCTGTCTTGTCCAGGTATCTCCTCCATCGGTAGTTTTATAAACTCCTTGTTTGTCTGTTGCCGATGGCTGACTTACAATAACATAAGCCACTTTATCACTCACAGCAGCAAGACTTCCGCACATTCTGTTTGCAGCTATTCCTGCAGGAAAGTTTTTTGTTGTCCATGTTTTACCTGCATTTTTGGTGATGGAGAACTTATCTCCCAGTTGATCTTTAATCCATATTACAGTGTCATTTACGGTACACACAGCATCCATTAAGGAACTTTGTCCGGTAAGTGATTGTTTCCATTGTGCTTTCAATGGTAAAACTAAAAAAATGATAACTACTAATATTGTTAAACCTTTCTTCATAAATCGAATTGTTAATGATAGTTGCGCTTACTCTTTTTTGGATTTTCAGCATATTCCGGTTTAATATTACAAAACTAATCATTTATTTCATTCAATATGCTATTTTTTCAACTCATTTTATCCCGTTAAAATAAAGTAATATTTTTTCTCTTTGCAGCAAAGTTTTTTGCTTGTAATTTATAGTTGAAATTCTATATCATACCTGCTTATTTATTTTAACACATAAACAATTCCAACATTTGGAAACAAAACATGATTTACAGAATGAATACCAGATTCAATATATATCCTGTGAAGTTTTACACCCAGGGTGATGGATGGAATATAGGGTGTATAAACAGTTGTTCTGTTTAGATAAATATTATCTTTCACATAAATTGCATTGAAACTTATTCGGGGGGTAAGAATAATCCGATACTTCGGATTAAAACTATAAGACAGTGGCAGAAAAACATCTGCATTTAAGGTGCTCTCCATAGGAACATTCAGTTTACTACCAAACAGTGAATCTTTAGTGAATACAACTCCGGCATCTGCACCTATAGCCATATTGAATGCTGTCTCTTTTTTAAAGAAACTATGTTGCACTCCGGCACGAATCCCGAAACCGGTAATTATATATGGTAGGTTTACTGCAATCCTCAAATCGGTTTGGTTTCCTAAACCAAATTGTCCGCCAAAACACAGATTGGGTGCAAGTTCGTACTTGTTCTGATGATGAACAGTTCCATTCGCAGAAATAGAATCAATTTTTGGTTCAAATCCACTTCCCACACCGATATATGTTCTTATACTGTCTTTCTCTAACGGAACCGGATCATTTACATACAAATTATTGACAACAATACAAGATGATGTCAACATCAAAAGAAACGGAATCAATGTTTTAAATGCTTTCATACGATTATTTTGGACTCGAAATAAACATGGTTTTTTGATTGAAACGTCTATTTATTTAACTGCTAGGAATTCCTGTTTTGATTGCTTTTTAACCACCAAAATATTAAAAATAAAATTGAGGGAAACAAGAATGCCAGGAGCACAAAAGAGTAATGTGAATCCGGATTAGGGCTAATTGCAACCATGACGTTAAAAACAATAAAACTAAGCGTGGAGATTAGCCCGCCTAAACCCGGTTTCCATAAGGCAACTAATAGTCCTGCAAGTCCAATGCCCCATACTATAAATGTTAGTATTGTAGAACTGTCAAAACTGGGAGCAGGTTTGTCTCTGCCTTCAATCATATAGCCAATCAAAAAGAATAGAGTAAGCGCAACTATTAATGTTCCGATAATGCTGGCTGTCCAGCGAATACTGTTGATTAATTTTTTCTGTTCCATTTTTTTCATTTTTTAAAATTTTCTTATTCGTAAGGCTTTTTGTTATGCCCCGTTTATTTCAGCCCGTTGGAAGTTTATCCTTCGGGTTTATGTGGTTTCTGTTCACCACTTTATTTTCTTATCACATTGGGTAGGGTGGTCAGCCCGTTTACTTTTGCAGACCAGAATTGGTTTTGAGTTGATAAATACAACACTTTCTTGAGAAAGGTTTGATATACACTTCGGCAAATTCTTTTACTTTTTGTTTTAGGTCTTTCATTGTTGACTTAGTGTTTTAGTCATAGTTTCACTTGGAGTGAGACTATGACTTTGAAAAGCAGGCAGGCGCAGCATCCATCAAACTGCGCCTTATGCCCCATTGAAACAAAATGTAAACAAACTCTATTCTCATAGATTTTTTCCTGATTCGTTTAATAATTTATGCTAATCCTAATGCCTCGATTTGAGATAGAAGGATTGTTTTGGCATTTATCAGTTCGTTATTTACTGTTTCAGTCACTTGTACACTTTCATACAATGAACTGATATGTTGTATTTCACTCAGAGTTCCAGTAATAAGTTCACCAGTCAATAGTTTTAGTTTGCACTTTTTCCCTCTAAACTCCTGTATAATTGATTGTATGTCATTCGATTTTATCATTTTATGAATTGCAGGTTTATTCTCAAATATTACACTGTATAATTCATTCATTTTTATGTATTTCCCTTCTTTTACAATCTTTCTAAGTTATTTATTTTTGCTTAATTATTAAATAACCATAAATACTATCATGTTTGTAGTATTCATTTGTGATAAAAGAGAAAAATTCTATATTTTTGGGTCAATAATGTATATGCTTTTTAAGGTCTTTCATACAGTATGAAAGCTTCCCAATTAGACATATTAGATTACGGCGGTAAAAATACAAACTCATTTCTCTAAAAACAATGACTACTTTATGTCATTTTTGGGGTTATTTTCGCTTATTTTTGCCAAATTTGTTTAGTTATTCGATTTTTATTCTTTCTATTTGACTTGTAATTCTGATAAAATTCATAAAATCGTAACATTATGGCTAAAAAAATACTTCCTTTCGATCAAGCCCGACATATTTGGGAAGATGTTATCCGCGATGGTAAAGAAATCAGGCTGGAACTTGAACTGGATATTCACAAAAGACTGCTGAATATTATTCACATTGGGAACTTTTACTACTATATTTTTGATATTCAAAACATGACTCTTCCCTTTGTGAGTGACAGTATTACCGATATTTTAGGTTATACACCTGAGGAGTTTACTCCCGAATTTTTCTTTACACAGGTAATTCATCCGGAGGATGTACAATATTATGTAAACTTCGAAAACAAAGTGGCTGAGTTTTTTAATAAACTTACTGTTGAAAATATATTTAACTACAAAGTACAATACGATTTTCGGGTGCGAAAAACTAGCGGAGAATATATTAGAGTATTACAACAAGTTGTAACCCTGGAGACTACCGAGACAGGAGGCGTTAATAAATCATTGGGTATTCATACCGATATTAGCGATATAAAATCTGAAGGAACGCCATCTCTTTCCATTATTGGCATGAATGGTGAACCATCGTATCTGAATATAGAAGCAGAGGAAGTGTTTATTCCATCAAAATCACTGTTGTCTGACAGGGAAAAAGAGGTATTGTTTCATATTATTCACGGTAAACATAGCAACGAAATTGCAGAAATACTTGGTCTGAGCAAACATACAATACTCAACCATCGCCGAAACATACTGGCAAAAACAGGAGCTAAATCTACAGCTGATTTGACAGTGAAAACAATTCAGGAAGGTTGGGTGTAATTTGCCACCAAACTACCTAAAGGGGGATTTTGATTAGTACTGATTTATTTTAGTTATGTCAATATACATTTTAATTTTAAAATATTGCGTCTTAACTCCCCATTTGGTAGCCGGGGGTCATAATGCTAATATCTAACACTTTACTATTATGCCTGAAAATTTACTCCCCATAATTCAGGCCCAAAAAGCATGGCAGGCAGCCATTAAAGCGGGTAAAGAAATTAATATGAATATTGATTTGGAAGCCTATCGGAAGTTGTTGAATATTGTGAGCGTGGGGCCGTTTTATTATTATATTTTTGATTTACAAAATGGACTAATACAATTTGTAAGCCCAAGTATCACCCAAGTGCTTGGATACAATCCAGAACAGTTTACTCCGGAATTCTTCTTTCAGATTATTCACCCTGATGATGCACCTGCCTTTATTGGTTTTGGAAAAAAGTCAGTAGAATTCTTTAATGCGATAGCTCCTAAAGATATTTTCAGGTATAAAGTACGCTTCGATTTCCGTATTCGAAAAAAAACGGGCGATTATATTCGTGTATTGCAACAGGTTGTAACTATGCAGACTACCGAAACAGGAGGAATAAACAAAACTTTAGGCATTCATACCGATATTAGTCATATTAAAACTGAAGGAAATCCGGTACTGTCATTTGTGGGTCTGGAAGGCAGACCATCTTATCTGAACGTGGATCTTTCAAGCAAATTTACGCCCACAACTGAATTTCTGACCCGTAGAGAAAAAGAGGTTTTATATTATATTGTACATGGCAGACAAAGCAAGGAAATAGCTGAAATTCTTTTCCTGAGCAGGTTTACTGTGCTGAATCACCGACGCAATATTATGACTAAAACTAATACTTCAACCATTGCAGAACTGATTGCAAAGGCCATTCAGGAAGGATGGGTGTAAATAGATCCAAAAATCAAGAAATGGCACAATATGTCAACAATCAATTATTTATCAATATAAATAATCTGAGTTGGGTAAGCGAAATTGATTTTTGCTATTTTGAAAGCTGTGAGAATTTCAGAATTTATCTCGGATGGTGTCTCCATTACATCGCCTTGCTTCCTGATAAAATACACAAAGGTTATTACCAATGCATAGTCAGTAAAATCAGTAAAAGCCGCAACAATTTCCTTTTGGTCAACGTGTTTTATGCGGTTCGGAATGTCTTTCAGAATGGCTAAAGCTTCATTCATTTTCTCAGGAGTGGTTTGATAAGTCAGTCCTAGTTTCATAAGAACACGTCGCATAGGCTCTTCGGTGATATTTTCAATGGGTGCATCCACCATTTTATAATTCGGAATGGTAACCAGTCGTTTTTCCAATGTACGTATTCTTGTACTTCGAATACCTATATCTTCAACAAACCCTTCAAATTTATCAACTTTAATTCTGTCGCCTATACGGAACGGACGGTCGGTGAAAATGGTAACACCACCGAAAATGTTCTTAATAGTATCCTGAGCTGCCAGTGCAAAAGCTAAACCTCCAATACCCAATGTCCCAAGTAATGCTCCTACATTTACCCCTACATTGTTGAGTGCCATAACGATACCAAGTGCCCAGATTAAGGCAAGAATAGTGCGTCGTAAAATTGAAATAAGATGGGTATCAAGAATTTTACTTTTTCCTGAACCGGCTTTTGGAACCCAGTATTCTTCAATCAAGGCATTGACAAGTCGGGAGACAAACCAGGTAATATTGATAACTGTAAGTATTTTATATGATTTGGCAATAATGGTTTCAACATGAACACCCAAGTCCAGACGTTTAGCGGCTACCCAGATGGCAAACAAAACTATTCCAAGTAATACCGGCGATTCCAGCATTTGGAACAGAATGTCGTCCAATCGGCTTTTCGTTTTTCCGGTTAGTTTTTGAATCACATACTTGTTTAGTAGCATTATGATTTTGTTTAGAATAAGTGCCCCTAAAATAATTCCAAGTGAAATCAACCAATCACTAACTTTGTTGCCGTAGAATGTGTCCTGTAGTACTGATAAAAACATATTTTTTGATTAAATTATTTGTCAAATTCAAAAGCAATCGCATCACTCGGCATACGCCAATCGCCCCGTGGTGAGAGATTTATTGAACCTACTTTGGGTCCATCGGGCATGCACGAACGTTTGAATTGTTGATTAAAAAAACGTTTAATAAAAATTTTCAACCATTTTTTGATGGTATCCTCATCATAATCTCTTCCAAAAGCATTTTTTGCAAGAAAAAATATCTTATCGGGACTAAATCCAAAGCGAACAAAATAATATAAAAAGAAATCATGAAGTTCATAAGGTCCGACAATATCTTCTGTTTTTTGAGCAATGTCACCGTTTTCGTCGGCAGGCAAAAGTTCAGGACTGACTGGTGTGTCGAGCACATCATTCAGTATTTCCTCCGAGTTTTTATCGAGCTGATGTGCTGCCCAGCCCACTAAATAACGAACCAGTGTTTTAGGCACACCAGAATTCACAGCATACATCGACATGTGATCGCCGTTATAAGTCGCCCATCCGAGTGCCAATTCTGATAAATCGCCTGTGCCAATTACCAGTCCGTTGTGCTTATTGGCAATATCCATCAGGATTTGTGTTCGCTCCCGTGCCTGTGTATTTTCATAGGTTACGTCATGTTGATTCGGGTCGTGATTGATATCTTTGAAATGCTGGAGCGAAGCTTCTTTGATAGAAATCTCAAGTTGAGTAATGCCAAGCGTTTTCATCAAATTCACTGCATTATTATAGGTTCGGTCGGTGGTACCGAAACCAGGCATAGTTATTCCGATGATACGTTTACGGTCGTATCCGAGTTTGTCAGCTGTTTTCACACTTACTAACAAGGCCAATGTTGAATCCAAACCACCAGAAATTCCTATCACAACAGTTTCGGAATTTGTATGTTTCCAACGTTTGGCAAGACCACCCACCTGAATAGAGAAAATCTCCTCGCAATTGGCATCACGGTTGGCAAGGGAAGGCACAAAAGGATGTTTGTCGAATTTGCGATTCAGTTCAAAATTATTGAAATGAGCATCTTCAATTATTATAGTTCGGTATTTTTCAGCAGATTTATCATTACTGTAATTGCTGTTTCGCATTCGGTCAGCCCGCAATCTATCAATATCTATTTCGCTTATAATCAATTGTGAATCAAATGAGAATCGTTCAGAATTCGCAATTATTTTACCGTTTTCAGCAATAATTCCGTTACCGGAATAAACCACATCGGTAGTTGATTCGCCTGCTCCAGCCGAAGCATATACATATCCGGCAATGCAGCGTGCCGATTGCTGTTCAATTAGTTGGCGGAGATATTGATGTTTGCCAGTCAGTTCATTGGTGGCAGAGAGGTTGAAAATCACATCAGCACCATGAATGGCATGTTGTGAGCTTGGTGGAATAGGTACCCACAAATCTTCGCAAAGTTCTATGGCATAAGAGAATTTTCCGTCACTAAAAAGCAAATTAGCACCGAATGGAACTTCTTCGCCTGAAATTGAAATGGTTTGAATATCTGTTGATTTTGAGGAGGAAAACCAGCGTTTTTCGTAGAATTCGTTGTTATTCGGTAGGTGAGTTTTGGGTACAACTCCCAGTATATGACCCCCCTGTATTACCACTGCAGCATTAAACAATTGATTTTGAACTCGAATTGGTGCACCGACAATAATTACTGCTGTGGTCGTAAAACTAAGTAACTGTAATTCATTTAAAGCTTTCAGTGCATCGTCGAGCAATTGTTGCTGGAAAAACAAATCTGCACAAGTATATGCAGTCACCGAAAGTTCAGGAAAACATATAACCTGTACTTTTTCGGCTTCTGCTTTTCGCACCAGCTCAGCCATTTGCGCTGTATTGAAAGCGCAATCAGCCACCCGAAGTTCAGGTATAGCAGCAGCAACACGTACAAATCCGTTATTCATATTTAGTAACTGTTTAAAAATAAACGTTGATAAAGCATTTCAACTGGTTTTCAGCCGGATATAAAATTCTAATTTTTTAGAGACTAAAACTATCTTATTGTTTTTCATTCTTTTTTGTCTATTTGCACCTTTATTTCTCTCAAATAGCCCGCTATTTTTCGATAAACAAAGCCACAACTAGCCTAAAAAATAATTGAAAAACAATTTAAGATTCATTTTTAAACAGTTTCTTAGTTTTTAAAGTGGAAAGTTTGATAATCTGTAATTTTTGACTTTATGAACTTTCCAACTATTTTTTGTTCTCCATATCACTCAGATATATTTCAAGCGATTTGGCAGAAATTTGAATTTCCCACACCGACAAAGAAAGTGAAATTATCAGAAATATCAAAGCAATTCCAAAAACATACGCTGATATAATTTGTAATCCTATGTAAATCAGAAACATAGTTGCAACACAAAGTAACAGACTGCCTACTCCAAATAACTGCATACTTCGCGTCAGATGCAATCTTTTACGTAAATTTACAATTTGAGCATGAGTCAAAGCCGAATGGTCTTCCATGTAGCGATCCTTCAGCGTGCGCACCAACTGTGCATACGACAAGAATCGATTGGTATAAGCCAACAATATCAACGAAATTGCAGAAAATAAGAATGTTGGTGTAATTAGAGTAAGTTTTTCCATGGTTTATACACAATGTGGAAGATCGTCAACATGATTTTTCATTAATTCGGCAACCTGATGTCCAAGTTCCAAACATTCTTCGTATTTATCTTTTTTCAAACCCTGTTTTTCTTCAACATTAAGTTCTGCCGAAGTCCATTTCATTGTTTCCACAAAAGTAGTCAACCGCTTAATGGCTACACCAGCCCATGTATATGATCCAAAACTCCCAAATACACGATTTTTTATGCCACGAATTTCTATTTTACGAAGCAATGAATCAATATCTGGATATAATTCATTGCAATAAGTAGGACTCCCAACAATTAAACCTTTGTATTTGAATATGTCACGTATAATTATAGTTGAGTCGGATTTCGAAGCATTATGAATTATAATTTTCTGAACACCTGCTTCTGAAAGACCCTGAGCAACAATTTCGGCCATCAACTCCGTATTACCATACATCGAACCATAAACAATTACTACTCCATCTTCACCATGATAACGGCTGTATTGGTCATATTTATCAATAATTTCCGTAATATATTTTTTCCAAACAGGACCATGAGTACTTCCAATGTATTTTATTTCCAGAACAGACAGTTTTGACAATGCCTTTTGAACCGGATTTCCATATTTTCCAACAATATTGGAATAATATAAAGCCGTGCTATCCCAAAAAGGTTCAATATCTATATTTTCATCAATTACATTGCCGTTTAAAGTACCAAAAGCACCAAAAGCATCACCCGAAAACAGAATTTTTTGAGTTGTTTCGAAAGTCATCATGGTTTCAGGCCAGTGAACCATTGGTGTGAGGTAAAACTGAAGCTGATGTATACCTAATGAAAGAATCTCTGCATCCTTAATTTCTAAGGTTTTATCCGTTACACCATAAAATCCTTCCACCATACTCAATGTTTTACTGTTTCCTACAATAATTACATCAGGGTAATACTGCCGTAGTAAACGAATAGATCCTGAATGATCGGGTTCCATGTGGTTGATTATCACATAATCGAGCGTTTTATCACCCAATTGCGATTGAATTTTGTTGATAAAAACATCACCAAATTGAACCTCAACTGTATCAACCAGTGCAGTTTTTTCATCAACAATTAAATAGGCATTATATGAAACCCCATCAGGTATAGGAATCATATTTTCAAACTTATGCTTCTGACGGTCGTTTATTCCGACGTAATAAATTCCTTCAGTAATTTCTTGATTTTTAAACATATAACTAAAAAATTAATAAACGTTTATACCCTAAAATCCTTAAAATTTCAATCTTTTTTTATCGTGAGCAAAGATACGAAAATTATGGAAATTTTTCAGTAATAAAATTAGCGTCTATTTAATATAACGGAATAGATTTGCTCTATAACAGATTTGCTTTTTTAAAAACCATCAGATTATTGCGGCTGAAAAATCAAAGTTTTTTCTGTATTTTTGTGACCCTCAATAAAACCAGTTAAACAATAACGAAACCATGATAGTTTGTATTGCCGAAAAACCAAGCGTGGCACGAGATATTGCAGAAATTCTGGGAGCTAAAACCCGTAAGGATGGCTATATGGAAGGTAACGGATACCAGGTAACATGGACTTTTGGGCATTTGTGTGGACTTCTTGAACCGCATGATTATGCTCCCGAATGGAAAGCCTGGGCACTAAGTCAGTTACCAATGATTCCGCAACGGTTTGGTATTAAGGTGATGAACGACAGCGGTATTCAAAAACAATTTAAGGTGATTGAAACGTTGATGGCCAGTGCCGATGAAGTAGTGAACTGCGGTGATGCCGGGCAGGAAGGCGAATTGATACAACGCTGGGTGATGCAAAAAGCATTATGTAAATGTCCGGTGAAACGATTGTGGATTTCGTCACTTACCGAAGATGCTATCCGTGAGGGTTTTAAAAAGCTAAAAGACCAATCTGACTATCAGCGACTTTACGAGGCCGGACTTTCGCGTGCCATCGGTGATTGGCTGCTTGGTATGAATGCCACCCGACTTTACACACTGAAATACGGCAAAAACCGTCAGGTTCTTTCTATTGGTCGTGTTCAAACTCCCACGCTGGCATTGATTGTAAACCGTCAGTTGGAAATTGAAAACTTTAAACCTGAAGCTTATTGGGAATTAAAAACCGTTTACCGAAATACTGTTTTTTCAGCTTCGAAGGGTCGTTTTTCCAGTGTGGAAGAAGGTAACAACTTTCTCGAAACGGTTCGTACTGCTGATTTTTTTGTAACAGATATTTCTACCAAAAAAGGAACAGAATCTGCTCCACGCTTGTTCGACCTCACATCCTTGCAGGTGGAATGTAATAAGAAATTCGGTTATTCGGCCGATGAAACTTTGAAAATTATCCAAAGTTTGTACGAGAAAAAAGTAACTACTTATCCACGTGTGGATACCACTTATCTGAGTGACGATATATATCCGAAAATACCTGATATTCTGAAAGGAATTAAGGATTACGAACTACTTACAAAACCCTTGCTTGAAAGCAAAATTACGAAATCAAAAAAGGTTTTTGATAACTCAAAAGTGACTGATCACCACGCTATTATACCTACCGGAATACATCCCACTGCTTTATCTGACCCTGAGAAAAAGGTTTTTGACTTAGTTGCACGTAGATTTATTGCTAATTTTTATCCCGAATGTAAAATCTCGACTACCACCGTACTTGGAGAGGTAGAAAAAGTTGAATTTAAAGTCACAGGAAAACAAATTCTGGAACAAGGTTGGCGTGTGGTTTTTGCCAAAGTACAGGAAGAAGAAAAAGAGGGTGAAGAAGAGGAAGAATGGACTTTGCCGCTTTTCGAAAAAGGCGAAAATGGTCATCACGAGCCTACATTGGCAGAAAAATGGACTTCACCACCTAAACCATACACCGAAGCCACCTTGCTTCGAGCCATGGAAACAGCCGGAAAGCTGGTTGATGATGACGAACTTAGGGATGCACTGAAAGAGAACGGCATTGGAAGACCATCCACACGAGCTGCCATAATTGAAACACTTTTCAAAAGGGATTATATCCGGCGTGAAAAGAAAAATTTGATTGCTACCAACACAGGAGTTGAACTGATACAGGTTATTCAGGAAGATTTACTCAAATCGGCAGAATTGACCGGACGTTGGGAAAAAAAACTCCGGCAGGTGGAACGTGGTGAATATCAGGCTAAAGATTTTCTGGACGAACTAAAGGCAATGGTTACAGAAATTGTTTTTAATGTAAAAAGTGATAATCGGCGTCCGGGTGAACAAGAATTGAAGGTTTCACTCGAAGTGAAGCCTTCAATAGAAGGTAAAATTTGTCCACTTTGCGGGAAAGGCATTCTTCTAAAAGGCAAAACTGCTTACGGTTGCAGCGAATGGAAAAATGGCTGTACATACCGAAAGCCGTTTTGAATAAGCGACTTAAACGATTTTCAACTAATTACAAGTATTTTCGATTATTTTATCTCTTTTCCATCCAACGTTACTTCAGCATCAGTTACAGCAATTTTATTTTTGCCTTCTTTGGTGATAATTTTGCAGTTTTCCATTTTTACATTCTTTGCAAAAAAGATTCCAAAGGGAAAATCGGCTGTAATTGTAATGTTTTGTAACAATAAGTTTTCAATAGGAACTTCCGGTAAACCCCAAATAAGCCCTGCACGATTTCCGGGTAGTGTTGTGGCAGTGATATTGCTGAAAGTGATATTTTTATAAATTGGAGTTTTTTCAGCTATTGGTGCTGATGCATAGTTAGTTGCTGTTTCAGGTTTTAGCTTTCTAAGATCCCTGAATTCTTTTTCTTTTGTACCATAAGCAGCATAAATTAAAATGGGGAATTGTACATTGGTCATTTTCAGGTTTTTATAAGTCAGATTTTGAACTGTTCCTCCACGATCTCTGTCAGATTTTATTCGGATTCCACATTCAGTATTGGTAAAAGTGCAATTTTCAACGGTAATATTCGAAACGCCACCACTTGTAGGGCTGCCAATTGATACACCATGTCCGTAACCGTATTTATTATTGGTAATCAGTACATTAGAAGTGCCACCTCCGCATGTATAATTATCATCACCGGTACTAATATCACAGTTTTTGATTACTATATTTTTGCCCGTTACATTACATGCATCTGTGTTATGACTTGGATTTACAGGATCATCCGAAGCGGGTGCACGAACAGTTATAGCATCAACCGTAACATTCGTTGTTTTTCCACCAATAGCAATATGAAACATTGGAGAGTTTGTAAGTTTAACCTGCTGAATCAGAATTTTATTGCAGTCACGTAGCACAATCATACGTGGCCGCTTAGCATCTTTATCGGATTTTGCATAAGGCCACCACGGACTTCCCTGACCATCGATCGTTCCTTTGCCTGTAATGGCAACATCATGTAGTCCAGTTCCACTGATAAAACTATTACCTTCTTTAATTCCACCGGGATACCTGTCGAAAGGCAGAAACCGAAGTGTTGCCGCAGAATCAATTTTAAGGTTCAAATTGTTACAAAATTTCAAAGGTCCACTCAGATAAACACCCGATGGAATTAATACAATGCCACCACCTACTTTATTGGCATCATCAATAGCACTCTGAATGGCTTTAGTGTTATCAGTTGAATAATCGCTTATTGCTCCGAAAGTTTTAATGTTGAATACTTTATCGGGTATTGAAGGTAGAATTGGAGCTGTATAATCCTGTGTTTGTGCTTTTACAGATTGAAATGTCAAAAGAAAAAGTACAGGAACTATTGAAAAAAAAGAATGTGTTTTCATATTGAATATGTTTTAAATAGTTATATGTCAATTATTTTCTACCAATTCTGTAATATGTTATCCAATTCGACTGATATTGACATCACAAAAGTAGTATTCATATTTGTAAAATCTTAGTCAAAATACATATTATCAACTGAATTTACTACTTTTGTACTCCTTTTATAACCGGTAATTAATGACATATCAAACACATAAACTCTCAAACGGCATTTCGCTAATTTATAAACCCGAAAATTCAACTGTAACCTATTGCGGCATGGTAGTAAATACCGGTTCGCGCGATGAGTCTGAAAATGAGGAAGGTATGGCTCACTTTGTAGAACACATGCTTTTTAAGGGAACGGAAAAGCGTCGCTCGGGACATATTATCAACCGTCTGGAGAATGTAGGTGGCGAGTTGAATGCATTTACTTCAAAAGAAGAAACTGTGGTTTATGCTGTAGTTTTAAATGAATATTTCGAACGAGCATTGGAGTTGATTGGTGATATAGTGCTGAATTCTACTTTTCCGCAGAAAGAAATCGATAAAGAGATTGTTATCATACTGGACGAAATTCAGTCGTACAATGATAGCCCATCCGAATTGATTTTTGATGATTTTGAAGAAATGCTTTTCGATAGTCATTCCATTGGTCATAATATTCTGGGCAGACCCGAATTGCTTGAAAAATTCAGTACTCAGGATGCCTTAGAATTTGTGAGTAAACAATATCGCCCGGATGAAATGGTTTTCTTTGTTGTGGGTGATTTGAATTTCAACCAATTGATACGTCATGCTGAGAAATATTTACTTACAAAAACAAGTTCGGACACAAAACGGGAACGCATTACACCTACTGACTATAAGCCACAACGAAGGGAAGTTGTAAAAAATACGCATCAGGTTCATTTTATGTTGGGCAATCGGGCGTACGATTTGTATCACCCCAGCCGAATGGGAATGTATTTGCTGAATAATATCCTGGGCGGTCCGGGTATGAATAGTTTGCTGAATCTATCTTTGCGTGAACGTAACGGATTGGTTTACAATGTGGAATCGAGTTATCAACCGTTTACTGATACAGGTATGTGGAGTGTTTATTTCGGGTGCGATGCAGAAAATGCAAAACGTTGCGAACAGCTGGTATATAATGAGTTACAAAAACTTCGTGAGCAAAAAATTAATGAATCAGCTCTGAAAAAATACAAACTTCAGCTGATGGGACAAATGGCAATAGCCAACGAACAAAAGGAAAATCTGGCATTGAGTTTAGGCAAGAGTTATTTGAGGTATGGTAAAATTGATGATATGTCGTTAATTCGTGAACATATTGAAAATGTTACTGCCGAAAAGCTTCAGGAAATTGCCAATGAAGTATTTAATGTTGAACAATTATCGATATTGAAATATATTTGATGCCCCCTAACCCCCAGAAGGGGGAAAAGTGAACCTTTGATATTTATTGTTTCCCTTTTGGAAAGATGAGAGGCTTATGAATTTGGAAGATTACATTATATTACACTCGGATAAAGAACCTGAATATCTGGCTAAAGTTAACCGTGACACACATATCAGGTTAATTAATCCTCGTATGTGTTCAGGCCATTTGCAGGGGCGTGTGCTGAGTATGTTTTGTCACATGATTCAGCCAAAACGTATTTTGGAAATTGGTACATTTACCGGATATTCAGCACTTTGCATGGCGGAAGCATTGACGGATGAAGGAATTATTCACACTATTGAGATAGATGATGAATTGGAAGAATTTATCCGACAAAATTTTGAAGGGTCAGAATATAACGACAAAATTAAGTTACATATTGGCGATGCCTTGTCAGTTATTGAATTGTTGGATGAAACTTTTGATTTGGTGTTTATTGATGCCGATAAACGCGAATATCAGGCTTATTATGAGGCAGTTTTACCAAAGCTCAGGGCAGGTGGCTTTATTTTGGCCGACAATACACTTTGGGATGGAAAAGTTCTGAAACCTGTTCACGATAACGACAAACAAACCATTGAAATAATGAAGTTTAATGATTTTATCACATCAGATAGCAGGGTTGAAAAAGTGATGTTGCCGCTACGGGATGGATTGACGATAATAAGAAAAAATGATTAATTGGTTGATTGGTTAATAATTGTAAATTGTAAATGAAAAAATTGTAAATTGAAAAGATGTACATATTCGAATTAGAAATGAAAGTGCGTGATTATGAGTGCGATATTCAAGGAGTTGTAAATAATTCAGTATATCAAAACTACTTGGAACATACGCGCCATGAGTTTTTGGAAGCAAATAATATTAGTTTTGCCGAACTGCACGACCGGGGTATTGACCCCATGGTTTCGAGTATTGAAATTGCTTATAAAACTCCTTTACGACCAGGAGACAATTTTATTTCCAAATTATATGTTTCAAAAGAGGGTGTACGCTATATTTTTCATCAGATTATCCTGCGAAAATCCGATAATAAATTGGCTATCAAAGCAAAAGTGCATGCAGTTGTGGTGATTGATGGCAAACTGGCAGCAGCACTTCCTGAGTTTGATGAACTGGTGACTCGTAGTGAAGTAAAAGCTGAATAAACTATTTTATGTTTTTTGGTGTTTATCTCATTGAGATTTCTTGGTAAGCCGAGCGGACAATTTAAATTATAATTGAAATGAACGAATTTTTAGAAAAAGAAGAACAAATAGTTCGAATGCTGAAAACAGTGTTTGACCCCGAAATACCGGTTAATATATACGATTTGGGATTGATATATAAAATTGATCTGGCTGATGATGGTCATTTGAACATAGATATGACTCTTACAGCACCTAATTGTCCGGCAGTTGATTTTATTGTGGAAGATGTGCGAATGAAAGTGGCAAGTGTTGAAGGTGTTACAGAGGTAGATGTCAATATCGTTTTTGAACCTGCATGGGATAAAAGCATGATGAGCGAAGAAGCTCAATTAGAACTGGGATTTCTTTAAGAAAGTTTTTAGTAGGTAGTTTGTAGACGGTAGTCAGTAGTCGGTAGTTTGTAGTTGGTAATGGTAAATAATGGTTGATAGTAGAATGAATAGTAAAGCACAAGGTTTTAAGGATTTATTGGCTTATCAAAAGGCTTTTTTACAAGCCACTGAAATATTTAGAATTACATTGAACTTCCCGAAAGAGGAAAAGTATTCATTGACTGATCAAATTCGCCGCTCACCACGTTCTGTTTGTGCAAATATGGCTGAAGCTTATCGAAAACGTGACTACCATAAGCACTTTCTATTAAAGATTATTGATTGTTTGGGTGAAAATAGCGAAACACTTGTTTGGCTTGATTTCGCTCTCAATTGTGGCTATATTTCTGACAATATACATAATACAAATATTGAGTTAAACGGATAAATTGGTCGGCTTTTAATGTAAATGTATACCAACCCCGATAAATTTGGTGTTTCACCACTCTGAGCCAACTACTAACTACCGACTACAAACTACTGACTATTTATGATATATTTTGTTTCCGACGCTCATTTAGGCTCTTTACTTGTAAAAGATAATCGTGCTCACGAGAAAAAACTGGTCGACTGGCTTGAAAAGGTCAGAGTAGATGCCACTGCCATTTATTTAATGGGTGATATTTTTGATTTCTGGTTCGAATATAAAACAGTTGTTCCAAAGGGATTTGTACGTTTTCTGGGTAAGCTTGCAGAATTGACTGATGCCGGAATTGAAATTCATTTTTTCATAGGAAATCACGATATCTGGACGTTTGGTTATCTGGAAAAAGAAGTTGGATTGATAGTTCATAAAGAGCCTGAGGTTGTGCAACTTGGTTCAAAAACCTTTTATTTGGCTCATGGTGATGGACTTTATGCCGTAGATAACGGATTTAAATTTATCCGAAAAATATTTCACAGTGAAACAGCTCAGAAGTTATTCAGGTACTTCCCAATTCAGTTGGGACAAGAATTTGGATATAACTGGTCAAAAAATAACCGGATTAAAAACTTGCCTAAAGAGAATAAATTTGAAGGTGAA
The DNA here is from genome assembly GCA_903830915.1 of uncultured Bacteroidales bacterium. Taxonomy (GTDB): domain Bacteria; phylum Bacteroidota; class Bacteroidia; order Bacteroidales; family Paludibacteraceae; genus Paludibacter. Next base: position 3,697 of record CAIKVR010000006.1, on the reverse strand, counting down.
GACAAAGAGTATCTAGTAGTGTATGCCAAGAAATACCTTGAAAATCATGATGTTGATTTTCTGGTTTTTGGTCACCGTCATATAGCATTAGATTTACAGCTGAAAAATCAGAAGAGGGTGGTTATCCTCGGAGATTTTGTATCTGTTTTCTCGTACGGAGTTTTCGATGGTGAAAATTTCCGGTTGGAATATGTAGATTAAAACTCAGAATACTTATTTTTTAATTCCTAAAACAAGCCTATCTAAGTAAATACTATTAGTCTATTTCAAGCATCAATCCATTTTTCAAAATATCTAATGCTGGATTTTGTTCGGCTAAAATTCTATACCTATCTTCAGGTGAGTTATTGCGTTGTGATTCGCTTTCTACGGCCATAGTTATTTGCATTTCCACATTAGAGTTTTTCAGATGCGCCCGAAGAAATGGAATAAGATCTTTTTCAAGCTTCAGGAGTTCCTTTTCTTGTGATTGATTACTCACTTTTATTTCAAACTTATTTTCTGAAATTAATTCAGGTTTGGTATTAAGTATAAAACTTTTCATACGCACCTGATCCTGAATAATATCCGAAAACTGTAACCAGGCAATTTCTAATTCGTCGTTTGTGAATTTCACATCCAAAATAACTTCAGGTTGGGAAGTGGAGCTTGGTTTGGTCTCGTATATAGGAGTTGGAGATGAAGTTACAATTGGAGTAGAAATAGAAATACTACCCGGTCTTTGTGATGTTGGTTTAACCTCATGCACTTCCGGTTTTGTTTTCAGACTTACATGCGGAACTTGTTTAAGTGCTTCTATGGTCTTTGGTTGTATAGAAGAAGTAGTTGATGTAGTAACTGCTGAATTTTCAGATTGAATTTTCTGAATCGGAGAAATTTTATCTTCAATCAGATTAGAGTTTTTTTTTTCATCCGTCAACTGACAGAGACGAATTAATGTAAGTTCAACCAGCAGTCGCTTGTTCTTGCTTTGACGATAATTTATATCGCAGTCATTACTTATTTTCAATGCCTGAAACAAAAAGTCAGGTGAACAAATTTGAGCCTGAGATTTATACCGTTCGCCAATATCGTGTCCAACTTCAAGTAATTCAATTGTTTGCGGATCTTTGCTTACAAGTACATCGCGGAGATGCGAACTCAATCCGGTAATAAAATGGTGAGCGTCAAAGCCTTTGTTCAGTACATCGTTGAAGATTAATAATGTGCTGGAAACATCGCCTTTTAAGAAAGCTTCAACCAACCGGAAATAATATTCATAATCCAGTACGTTCAAATTTTCGATAACTCCCTGATAGGTTATTGTGTTACCACAGAAACTAACTAACTGGTCGAAAATGGATAATGCATCACGCATACCGCCATCACTTTTCTGAGCTACCACGTTCAGTCCATTCACATCCACAGTCACACCTTCTTTTTCGGCTACCATTTGAAGATGTTTCACAGTGTCGGAAACCGTAATTCGGTTAAAATCGTATATCTGACAACGTGAAAGAATCGTAGGAATTATTTTGTGTTTTTCTGTTGTTGCCAAAATGAAAATGGCATGTGCAGGTGGTTCTTCAAGTGTTTTCAGAAAAGAATTGAACGCAGCAGTAGAAAGCATGTGAACCTCATCTACAATATATACACTGTATTTACCAATTTGGGGTGGAATGCGTACCTGTTCAATCAGATACTTTATGTCATCGGTTCCATTATTTGAAGCAGCATCCAGTTCGTGAATGTTATACGATCGTTGTTCGTTGAACGATTTACAGGATTCACACTCATTACAGGCTTCGTAATCGGCTGTAAGATTTAAACAGTTTATGGTTTTGGCAAAAATACGTGCACAGGTAGTTTTACCAACGCCACGTGGTCCGCAAAACAGATAAGCATGAGCTAAATGATTGCTTTTAATGGCATTCTTCAAAGTGGTGGTAAGAGAGGACTGACCAACTACCGAGTTAAATGTGGCAGGGCGGTATTTACGTGCTGAAACTATAAAATTTTCCATAAACTGAAATTTTTTTCGTCTTTAGTGTGCAAATATAATCAAATTCATCCGTTCATTTTCATTCCAAAAAAGATTTCTGAAAAAAAAACATAATCACAAAAAATGCTTACCTTTGTTGTCAATAATGATTTAATTTCTTATCTTAAAATGACCAATCCGCTACAGAAACGTTTAAAGATACGCAAGTTACTTTTAAATAAGTACACTATTGTATTTGTTGTTTTTGCTGTTTTAGTTACTTTTTTTGATAACCACAGTCTTATTCACCGTTGGGAAACTCACCGTAGGATTGTAGAAATGGAAAAGGAGTTAAATTACTATCAGAATGAAATTAAGGATACAAAACAAAAAAATAACGAACTTCGGTCTGATAAAGAAAATCTTGAGAAATTTGCGCGCGAGCATTTCTATATGAAAAAGGAATCAGAAGAAATTTTTATTGTCAAAGAATGAAACAAAACCAGCTCTCACAAACTCTCTTTCTCGTTGGCGCAAGTCTAACTGTTATCGGATCATTTTTACAGCTCTTCAAAGTCAGTTTTGCTCCATACATATTTGCTGTGGGAGTAGTTTTGATAATTTTTCTACATGGACAGAATGTTTTTGATAAAAGCAAAACAGATAAGCGCGAACAAAGAATGGCCCGTATGGGTTTGATTTATAGTTTGTTTCTTGGAATAGGAGTTTATTTCATGTTTACTGATTCAAATTCATGGGTTGTTACAGTTTTGATTTATGCTTTGTCAACTTTTTATTTATCCTACAGAAACAATAGCAGTTCAACAAAATAAACCTCATTAATTACTATAAAAGCCCGATAAACAGTTGTTTATCGGGCTTTTATGGTAATAGGAGAAACCTATTATTTTTTTGAATTGAACCGTTCGTTCAATATTTTAGTTACTTCCTCAGTAATATCATACGACTTGTCAGCGAATAAAATATTGTCATTTGAGGTATTACTGAAAATCAAACCATATTTTTTGTCCTTATTATATTCTTTCAGGAACTTGTTAATGGTATCCCGAAGTTGTTCATTCAGTTTTTGTTGAATTTGAACAAGTTGTTTACTCAGATTGGCGTCCATTTCCTGCAAATCCTGCTGTTTTTTCTGTAACCGGGTTTGTTCTTGTTGAGCACGGTCACGGCTTAAGAACGCATTATTTTCGAGTTTGTGCTGAAAATCAGCCATTTCTCCCTGTAATTGACGAGCCATGGTATTGATTTTGAGTCTTGAATCTTCTTGTTTGCGGATTAACGATTCATTAGCATCTTTGGCAAACTGATAATGTAACAGCAACGAATCAACATTGATATAAGCAATTGGTAACTTGATGTTACTGTTGGTGTTTTTTGTGTTTACAGCTACTTCATCTGTTTTAGTAGCTTTCTTATTACATGAGCTGAATAAAACTGTGACAGCTAATGCAGTACATGTTATAAATGAAATATTTTTCATCCGCAATTTTTCTTATTTTGTTGTTAAATAGATAGTTGTATCTTCAACGAACTTTCGCTATTTGAAATACAAAGATAATTTATTTGAAACACTTCAACTCAAAGCTCTCTCAAATTTTAGGAAAATGAATGTTTAGTTGTTTATATTAACTATTGAATATGATTTTACTAAACAGTATTAATTGATTTTTATCTTGTGAGTTTTAATCAACATTATAAGATTACATGAGCTGTGGT
>CAIKVR010000005.1 GCA_903830915.1 uncultured Bacteroidales bacterium | reverse complement strand
TGATGCAAACAATCCCACGTTCGAACGGTCCAAATTATCCTGATTAATTTTTGATATTACCTGTTCGGCCTCATAGATCCATCCCATTTCACCATACGCACGGGCAATCCACAATTGACAGGTGCCTTCCATGTTTTTATCAGAACTGTAGTGGCGAACGATGTATGAAAAAGTTCCTACCGAACCCAGAAAATTTGCTTTGTGAAACTCTGCTTTTCCAAGCAACAACCACGCATCTTTAAGTGCCGGATTAAACTCTTCCTGATTATAGAAAAGTTTATATTCGGGGGAATTGGCCCTTTTATAATCTTTTTGAGGTTTAATTTTTATGGAATGTAACTTAATTGCTTTACGACATTTCTCGATTGTTAAATCCATGTTTGTGGTGGCAGCACTGGCATTGGAGTGATGACTAATCGGGTACATGGGTATTATGTTGGAATAATCTTCCTTGTTTGCTTTCTGGATGTTCTTTAATCCCTCATTATAGCTGACATACCCATTGTAATATACATTAAAACGGGTGTTAGTAGCTTGATAATTCCTTGACAACCAGGTATTTTTCTTCGTTGAACATCCGCTGATAAGTACCACCAGCAGGATAAACAGGATTTTATATGTACGTAAATTCTTCAAAAGTGTACGTGTTGAAAAAATAAACATAAAACAATTTTAGATATGAATAATAAATTCTCTTTCATACATCTATCATTCCACAAAAATTTGTGCGAGTGATTCTGAATTAGAAACTTAATAATGCGCTTTCTATTGTCTTTAAGCTTACAAAAATACGAATTTTTAAGCACTTATTGTTAACTTCAACTGTAAATTCATGAGGATTCAACGTGAAAAATAGCTAATGAGGGTTTCTGTCAATTCTTGCCGGATAATTTAAACAGAATATTTTTTCTGAATTTGCAAGCTACTCTTTAACCAGAAAATTCCGAATATCCCTACTGCCCCACTCGCAATCCCTATCCACAGGGTGTCTCCTGTACCAACGGCGTCAATGTCAGGAATTTTATAACCGTTGAATTTGAGATAATAGAAAACAACAGCCACCAGATTATTGATAAAATGAGCGGTAATAGGTAACCACAAATTCTCACTCCAAAGTAATAAATATCCAAAAAATGCTCCCATCAATAGTCGGGGCACAAAACCGTAGAATTGTAAATGAATGGCACTAAAAATAAAGGCAGTAACCCAGATAGCTGTTTTAAACCCTTTCCAGTCCTGAAAAACACGAATAATAGTGCCTCTAAAAAACAGTTCTTCACCAAGAGCAGGTAAAATGGCTATCACAAATACATTGAAAAATAAAGCATAGACTCCATGCACCTGGAGCATTTGATCTTCCAGCTTACTTGCCGCATCTTCATTTATCTTTATCCATTTCTCCAAACCGGCCAGCGCCTTTGGCAAAACCAGTTGATGATTTAAATCGCCCAATAAATTTATAAATGGAATGATTAAAAGCATTAATAAAACGATAAAAACAATGTCCTTCGGGTTGGCCTTTTTATTCAGATAAAGATATTCTGCAGGTTTTTTACTGCATAGATAGGCCAAAATAAAAGGAGGCAGCACAAACATGCCAATGGAAAGAAGAAGTTGATATAACTTTAATGTGTTACTTTCTGTGGAAGCTACGTTTATAAGGGAAGATAAGGGAGCTAATAGCAGGATAAAAAAACATATAATCGCAAACAATACAACAAGTTTAGAAAATATACCGCTGTGTTGGAGTACTCCTTTAAATTTGTTCATATGTGAGTTGGTTATTACAAAAAAACTCCTGCTATTTTTCAATAACAGAAGTCCTCTTGTGTGATTTGAAAAAGATCTTAGTTTCTTGGTCTAGCTTCTTTAACAACCATTGAGCGACCGTCAAATTCTGCTCCGTTTAATTCTTCGATTACTTTTGCAGCTGCTGCATCATCAGCCATTTCTACAAATGCAAATCCTTTAGATTTACCGGTTTCACGATCTTTAATGATTTTGCAAGATTCTACTTGACCATACTCTTCAATAACCCCTTGAAGGTCATTTTCGCGAACTTTGTAACTTAAGTTACCTACGTAAATGTTCATAAAATAAAATAAAAATTGAATAATTTGTGATTCAAGAACAGCATAAACAAACGAGGTTAAAACAGAATCAGTCCTTGAAAGGAACGACTTATAAAACACTACGAAAAAAATATACTTTCTTATTGTTTACAAAGGAAATCAATTATTTTTGAATTGACAACAAATAGTGTAAAAATATTTGAAATATAGTGAATTATCTTCTTTTTTTTCAATTCCTTATGCATCCATCCCCTTTAATGATCCATTTATAGGTACATAACTCTGCTAAGGCCATTGGCCCCCTGGCATGTAGTTTCTGCGTACTGATACCTATCTCTGCACCTAACCCGAATTGAGCACCATCGGTAAAGGCAGTGGATACATTGGTATAAACACAGGCTGCATCCACCGTTTTATCAAACAGATTGACGTTTATTTCATTTTCGCTGATGATACACTCACTGTGTTTGGAACTGTAAATCGAAATATGATCAATAGCCTCTTCAATCGTTTCTACCGTTTTTATGGCCATTTTATAATCCAGGAATTCAATTCCATAACTTTCGGCAGTAGCTTTCTGCAACAGGTTTTTCGGGTACTTTCCATTCAGAAAAGTATATGCTTTTACATCAGCGTAAATAATTACATCTTTTTCTGCCAGTTTCTGACAAAGCAAGGGTAAATTTGCCAGTTGTTTTTCATGGATCACTAAACAGTCCAGAGAATTACAAACACTTACCCGCCTGGTCTTAGCGTTGAATATTATTTCTTTTCCTTTATTCGGATCTCCAAATTCGTCAAAATAAGTATGACATATTCCGGCACCTGTCTCTATCACAGGGATTTTTGAATTGTCGCGTACAAAATCAATCAATGCTTTCCCACCCCTGGGAATAATCACATCCACATATCCCACGGCGGTGAGTAACTCTGCTGTTGACTCACGACCCGGAGGCAACAAGGTAATGATATTTTCATCCAACCCGAATTTCAGGAGTACCGATTGTATAATTTGCACGATAGCCTGATTGGAATATTGGGCATCAGTACCACCCTTCAATATACAGGCGTTTCCTGATTTCAGGCAAAGTGAAAATACATCTAAACTTACATTTGGACGTGCTTCATAGATAATACCTACTACTCCGAATGGAACCGTCACTTTAGTAATTTTCATACCATTAGGCCTAACAGTTTCCATCAATATCTTGCCTAGCGGTGATGGCATCAATGCAACATTATGAATGTCAGCTGCTATTCCCCTGATACGCTCTTTTGATAGCAACAACCGGTCGTACATGGGGTTCGATTTATCCATTGCCGCCAAGTCCCGGGCATTTTCTGTCAAAATAAATTCCGTTTGTTCCACGGATTCTATAGCCAACGCTTCCAAAACCTTCTGAATGGTTTCATCATGTATCAGGTTGAGCGATCTTGAAGCCTTTTGAGCATCTTGCT
>CAIKVR010000004.1 GCA_903830915.1 uncultured Bacteroidales bacterium | reverse complement strand
TCTTTAAAGATACTTATTTTCAATGAATTACCCAAATGTTTTCACACTTATTTTATTGATTATCAGGTATTTGTTTTAATTTATAACGAACTATTGTTTGAGATACACTTTATAAATTATGTAGGGAATCAAAACTGTTGCAACTCCAATCAGATAACTATATGTGGACTCGATAGGATAATTTTTGATGTAAAGACGTTTATATACTACGGGAATCAAAATAATTATAATCCCAATAAACAGGAAGACTGATTTTTTCTGAGGTTTTTTCACTGGATTTTGATTTTAGCTTTTTCTTTTATTGAATAACGTTATTAAGATAGCCGACAAATTGGCCACAATCAATATTCCTGCTAAAATTCCGAATAGAATATCGTTCTTATTATTTTGCAGTGGTAACCTTAATATAATTACAATAACAGCACATAAAACTGATAGAACAGGTAATATAATTTGACGAAGTTTTTTCATATTTATTTCCGTTCCAACGCAAAAATCATGTATTTCTTCTCGTTTTCGAATTTCACAGGATCGATGGAAGCCACTTCCTTGTGGATTTTTCCATCAATTCCTTCGCGCAATTCCTGTGTGAGGTAATACAGAAATCCCTGTTTGTAGCGGAGTTTTTCGAAACCAAAGTTCTTGATAGGGAAGAGGAAGCGTTCCACATACAGGTTCAGCAGTCGGAGCATAGGCAGAATGTTGGGTGTAATGTCTTTTTGATACACAATTTTCCAGTTTGATTTTTCGATGGTGGCAATAAATTCATCGTACAAGTGCGACGATTTGTTGATGCCGTCGTTGTGCAGGCGGAAGTAATCGGTAATAATCCATCGTGCGCCAGGCTCGGTGATGGCATTGATTTTCTCCAGTCCTTTGTCGAGGTTGATATACTGAAACGACTCAGAATTAATCACTGTTTTGTATATTTTGGTTTCAGTCACATCCTCGAATTTGCAGTTATGCACCGGTATTGCGGGGTATTTTTGTTGAATATGACGGATTTGGTTCTTATTCGGAGTAAGTGCCTCTGCCTTGAATTTCTGTTCGGTAAGGATGGCCGAAAGTCCACCCATACCACAGCCCACATCGAGGATAAGTCCTTTTTTATCGGTGATGAGGTCGATAATATTCTGCGCATATTTCACTTGTGCATCTTCAATGTCTTTGATTGAAATAGTGTCAGCAGGAGTTTCGGGGTCTTCAAAATACCCGTAATGGAGCATATCATTCTTCAGTATTTTTGAATAAAGATTCAGTTCCAAATCGCTTTTCGACTTGTCATACTGACCGTCTTTTTTCTTTAAACGAGAGGCTTTCACCCATTTCAGAGGGTTGATAAGTTGAAGATACTTGGTTTTCATGAAGTTTATTTAAGGTGTTTTTTGTGAAAATCGACTGCAAACTTACATAAAAACCTTTGATTTTTAAGCAGGTCAAATAAAAATCAATCTCACAATTCTTTAAAAATTATTCAGAATTGTTTAATAAACCAATAATTAAGGTGGTGTATGCCACAAAGCACATAACTGAATGGAGAAACATAATGAAACAAATCAGAGAACTTAACGGACACAAAGATAGTGTGTTGTATGTATTTTGAAATAGAGAAAACAGCAACAAAACGTTAGCCGTCCAAGTGTTAAACGCTGCTATTGCTACATCTATGGCAGATTTTAATATGAAGATATTTCATCTTTTGGGATTAATTGAATAAATAAAGAAAAATATAATTGAGTATGATGATGATTCAAAAAGTTTTAAGTTACTATAGTCAAATATAGTTGTTGAAATTTCATTAAGCATTACTGCGTTGGCATTGTATGAATAAATATCCGTTGTTGGTTTCAACAAAAAATTGTACCTTTGCAACTCAAAAATCAGCTTCTTATTATGAGCAAAACCAACCAGCAATTTGATCAGGTTACCGCTGTTTGCCGTAATCTTTTCATAAAAAAAATGAAAGATTATGGTGCTTCTTGGCGAATTCTTCGCCAGCAATCAGTTACTGATCAGATTTTTATAAAAGCTAACAGAATTCGAAGTATCGAAATTAAAGGTATCTCGAAGGTTGATGAAGGAATTCGTTCTGAATTAGTTGGAATAGTGAATTATGGTATTATTGGATTGGTTCAACTCGAACTTGGTTTTTCAGATACTGATGATCTTACTTTTGATAAAGGAATGGAACTATATGATAAATTTTTGGCTGAAACCAAAAAACTGATGATGGATAAAAATCACGACTATGATGAAGCATGGCGTTCGATGAGAATCCAATCTTACACCGATTTAATTCTGACAAAAATTTTGCGTACAAAACAAATTGAAGATAATCAGGGTAAAACACTTGCTTCTGAAGGTATAGATGCCAATTATTTCGATATGATAAATTATGCCGTTTTTGGTTTAATAAAATTACAGGAAGCTGAAACTAATTAATATGTGAAATTATGAATAAATCATTGCAAATTGCCGGTAGCATTTCATTGCAAGTTGGCCGATATTTATTCGGTGCAGTTTTTGTCTTTTCCGGTTTTGTTAAGGCCATTGATCCAATGGGTTTTAGCTACAAAATAGAAGAATATCTTCGCACATTCGGTGGCTTTTTTGAGTCGTTGGCTGATTATGCATTATTAGTAGCTGTATTACTCTCAACATTAGAGCTAATTATTGGTCTTAATATGATTTTCAAAGTTCATTTCAATTCTACTTCGGTTTTGGCTCTGCTTTTCATGTTGGTTTATACTCCTTTAACGTTATATATAGCTATTAAAAATCCAGTAACAGACTGTGGTTGTTTTGGTGATGCAATTATTATAAGTAATTGGGCAACTTTTGCCAAAAATTCAGTTTTATTTGGCTTGCTGATTCTTATGCTTATATTTAGTACCCGCTATCGTCCGTTTCTTACAAAAAAGCTACAATATATCTTTGCAGGAGTTTTTGTTCTTATGGGTATTTCATTATCGGTTTTGAGCTACCGTCATTTACCAATGATTGATTTTTTACCCTTTAAAGTAGGAATAAACATTCCTCAGGCAATGGATATTCCCGACAATGCTCCAAAAGACCAGTACCAGACTACATTTATTTATGAACGAGAGGGCGAGCAAAAGGAATTTACACTTGAAAATTATCCTAAGAACGATTCAAGTTGGATTTTTGTCGATCAGAAGTCAAAACTAATTAAGAAAGGCTATACGCCTGTTATTCATGATTTTAGTATTGTAAATGAAAAATTTGATGATATTACTCAGGAGGTTTTGTCATATCCGGGCAAAACGTATTTGTTGATCATGTATGATGTGGATGATTCGTCGAAAAAGGGTGCTGAAAAAGCTGAACAAGTATATCAGAATGCCCTGAAAAACGGAGATAAATTTTATGCATTAACGGGTTCATCGGATACTGAAGTTCAAAAATTCATAGATAAAACAGGTGTTACATATCCATTCTGGAAAACTGATCCCACCACACTTAAAACAATTATTCGTGCCAATCCGGGAATTGTGTTGTTGCAAAAAGGAACTATTTTGAAAAAAATGAATTGGCGAGACTTTGAATAATAGACTGTTGAAAACAAAAGAATTATCAAACTAAATATTTATAAAAAAGATGAGAAAAAACATTGTTGCAGGAAACTGGAAAATGAACAAAACCCTGCAGGAAGGGTTGGCATTGGCAATTGAATTGAATGAAGCATTGGCTGGTGCAACACTTAATTGTGACGTAGTAATCGGAACACCATTTATTCACCTGGCAAGCGTTGCTTCAGCTGTTGATACTAAAGTTATTGGTGTAGCTGCTCAAAACTGTGCAAACAAAGAATCAGGTGCTTATACCGGTGAAATCAGTGCTTCTATGGTAAAATCTACGGGTGCTGAATATGTGATTTTAGGTCACTCTGAACGTCGTGAGTATTATGCTGAAACCAGTACAATCCTGAATGACAAGGTAGCTCTAGCATTAGCTAACGGTCTGACTCCGATTTACTGCTGCGGTGAAGCTTTAGACATAAGAAATGCTAACCAACAGAATGCTTTCGTAAAAAATCAATTGGACGAAACTATCTTTAACCTGAGTGTTGATGATTTCAAGAAAATTGTGATTGCTTATGAGCCAATTTGGGCAATTGGAACCGGTGTAACTGCTTCAACTGAGCAAGCTCAGGATACGTTGGCATTTATCCGTTCGGCCATTGCTGAAAAATTCGGACAAGAAATTGCAGATGGTACTTCAATTCTTTACGGTGGAAGCTGTAATGCTAAAAATGCCCCTGAACTTTTTGCTCAACCTGATATCGATGGTGGTTTGATTGGTGGTGCTTCGTTGAAAGTAGCTGATTTCAAAGCGATAATTGATTCGTTTTGAGATAATTTAATGGTTAGTAAGTTGATTTGCTAACTACTTCAAAAACAAAAAATCCTGTAAAGTTTCTTTGCAGGATTTTTTGTACTTTTGTATCTGATTTAGAATGCTTAAATAACTATTTAGCCTTGTTACTCAAACTATACGATACTAACCCTAATCCTGTACAAATCCGTCATATTGCTGAAGTTCTTCGCAATGGCGGAGTTGTTATTTTGCCTACAGATACTGTTTATGCCTTCGGTTGCAGCATTTTTAATGTGCAGGGTATTGAATTTATTGCCAAATTGAAAGGTCATGATTTACGAAAAACTAATCTTTCATTTATCTGTAGCGAAATGAGTCAGATAAGTGAGTTTGCCAAGATGGATGATGTGGCTTTTATGCTGATGAAGAAAAACTTGCCCGGACCATTTACGTTTATTCTGAATGGTAGCAGTAAACTTCCAAAACTTTTTAAAAACAAAAATACAGTTGGTATTCGAATGCCAAAAAATGAGATTGCGCTGGCAATTGTACGCGAATTGGGAAATCCACTGATGACGAGTTCTATTTTCACAACCGAAGACAGTCAAGAGTATTTTACTGATCCTGAATTGATAGATGAGACCTATGGTCATCAGGTAGATTTAGTTATAGATGGCGGTATGGGAGGTTCAATTCATTCCACAATAGTGGATTGTACCGAATATGAGCCTGTTATTCTTCGTGAAGGTGCAGGGGAGTTGGAGTAGTGTCAAGCGCCAATTTATACCATATCACAGTTTTTCATTATCCAAAGGTTAAATTACAATCAAAGAATAAGATGTTTAGTAAATTTCAACGTCTATGATATTTGTGGAAGTTATTCTATAAACTATTTATGCTATTATTACCTGAACGCCGAATCAATATCTTCCTGTGACCAAACGTTTGTTATTTTCTTTCCATCGGGGGTGTAATTGGGGTTTGAGCAGGCAAAAAGACGGTCTATCAGGTCACTCATTTCTTCGTTTGTCATTCGTTGACCGGTTTTCAATGCCGATGCTTCTGCCAGAGTCATGGCTATAGAATCCTGAATTCCCGAAGCTGCTTCTAGCGCAGTTGTTTGGGCTTTTTCCACAATATCATACAGTAAATCAACCACGCTGATTGTACCAATGTGGGATGGCACACCATTTACCAGATAGCTGTGATTTACCGATTTTTCAAATCCAAATCCAACATGTCGTAAATCATCAATTATCTGTTCAAAAAACAAATCTTCATCCGCGCTAAGTTCAAGTGTTTCAGGGAAAAGTACCTGTTGCGACACGGCTTGCATCTGTACAATCTGGCTCAGAAACAAATCAAAAAGTATACGTACATGAGCACGGTGTTGTTCAATCATCAAAAGACCAGATTTTATTCCAGTGAGGATATAACGGTTTTTGTACTGAAAGTTCTCTGTTTTCGATTCCAGATTTTCAATGACCTTCTGCTGTTGTTCGTAACTAAAAGTCGTTACTGTAGGAACATCTGTATTTGAATCCCAATTTTCAACCATTGGAGTTTCGGAAGGTTGATTCTCAAAACCGCCGTAGAGTTTTTCCCAATCCAGTTCAGGACGCTTGTAACCAGTGTTGCCAAATGGATTATAGTTGGGATTGAAATTGGTTTGTGGCGGCCTCACGTTTTGAATGTTCACCTGAACAGGCATATCCAACGCACCTTCCTGATCGAAATCGATGGATGGAAGCACATTAAATTTGCCGAGCGATTCCTTTACAGTGGCTGAAATTATAGACCAAATAGCTTGCTCATTCTCGAATTTTATCTCCGTTTTAGTTGGGTGTATGTTCACATCGATGGTATCAGGTTCTACTTCGAAATAAATAAAGTAATTGGGACTTTCGGTAGATTGAATCATTTGATTGTATGCCAGTATCACCGCTTTATGAAAATAAGGATGACGCATATAACGCCCATTGACAAAGAAATACTGATTGGCCGACTTCTGAGCAAACTCCGGTTTACCTACAAAGCCCTGAATACGAACCAGATTAGTAGACGTTTCTATCGGAAGCAACTGCTGCTGAATGCGTTTCTTTCCATTTTTGCCAAAGATGTTTTCAATCCGCACTTTGAAATTTCCTGTTGGGAGCTGATAAACTTCATCATCGCCATCGAAAAACGAAAAGGCAATCTCAGGATTTACAAGTGCAATACGGTAAAACTCATTCAGAATATGGCTTTTCTCCACGTTATCGCTTTTCAGAAAACGACGACGTGCAGGTACGTTGAAAAACAGATTTTTTACCTGAAACGATGTTCCTACGCCACACTGAACAGCCTCTTGCTTAAAAACACGTGTTCCTGCAACTTCTACAATCACTCCCAGTTCATCTTCAGTTCGGCGGGTGCGCAATTCCACCTGAGCCACAGCCGCTATGGAAGCAAGGGCTTCACCCCGAAAACCCATTGTACGCAAGGAAAATAGATCATCAGCACTTTTGATTTTCGAAGTAGCATGACGCTCAAAGGCCATACGTGCATCCGTTTCGCTCATTCCTTTGCCATTGTCAACCACCTGAATTAGTGTCCGACCGGCATCTTTTATTATAATCTGGATATGGGTTGCACCTGCATCGATGGAATTTTCAACCAACTCTTTTATTACTGATGCAGGTCGTTGAATCACTTCACCGGCTGCAATCTGATTGGCTACCGAGTCAGGTAAAAGATGTATAATATCGCTCATTTGTTGTTTCGTTCCTTGTTTAAAAAGATTTTAAACGATTTGTCAGGTCATTTACTAACGCCGATTTCTGTTTCATTCCCTGTTGAATATCTTTCACAAAGCTGTGTTCATCAAAGGTTCCACGTGTTGCTTCAAAATCAGAATTACAGATATGTTCGTCACCGTCCAGTCCGAAGCCAATACGTGAAATACTGTTGAATTCCTTTTTTGCATCCCTCAGAATCAGGTCGTCGAAAGTCAGTCCGGCTTTTTCCCAGGCTGCTATCATTGAAATTAAATCCTCTTTATTGATACTCTGTAATGGTTTTTCGGTCTTTCTACTCATGATTTCTGCAGCTAGATTCCACGAATATTCATCGTAATTAGTATAAATTGTTTCAAAGTTAGCCTCAATTTCTTCTATCGAATTATATTCAGTTTTGACCTTCATAATCAACTTTTCCACTTCCGATTTAGGAGCAAATAACCCGGCTAAATCCATCCATTCTGATTTTCCTGCTTCTGATGTATTAGAAAATAAGGTTTTAATTGAATTGATTTCTCCGGAAGACATTATCTTAATCAATTGATTGCCAAGAAATACGGATACAGCCATTTCGTAGAGTTCAATTCCTTTTTTAATAGAAGACCGTTTGATTTTGCAGTTTTGATACCATACAAACGAAGCTGTTTCGTCCATATTTTTTAGTAAACCGGTCAATACTTCAATTCCTTTTAAAGCTTTGCTTATTGTATAAGGTGAAAGAAAGTCAAAGATCAGTAAATCAAGTTGTTTAGATCCTTTGCGAATGTCGCGTTTCGGCCATTTCTGAACGTCGCGGATAGTTCCCGCACTATGGAGGTTGATTCCGGGAAGTAAAGTGCTTTCGCCCTCATTCTCAATAAGGTACGAAAACGGCAAATCCGAAAGGTCCGGATTCCCTTTATGTTTTCCCAGAACGACCGAAAATGCTCCAATTCGGGCAGGCCACATAATATACGATCCGCTCGAAGTCTTTACACCACGCTCGGTAATTCCCTGATGAACCGGACCAAGCTTATACATGTGATTACTGAAATTCGTTCCGCTACCTGCATTCATAAACGAGTACAACGCCGTAAGCATTAAGGTGGATTTATGATGGGTTACCGTGTAAGGACCTGCAAAAACAGAAACTGCCTCACCATGAAGTCCCTGACAGTTTGCAAAAAATAGTGAGTCGATAGCTGAAAATTGCTTACCGATTAGTACGCCCTGACCTACAAAGCATCGGGTTAGCATAGCACCATCCGTTACACTGCTACCCGACTGAATTATAAAATCATTACACTGAACGTCGAATCCGATATGAGTCGGCGACTCTTCGGTACTCACAATTGTTCCATTTTCCAGCAAAGTTACTCCTTCAAGTTGTGCGAAATTGCCAACAGAAATATTTTTCAGCGAACCGCAATTTATTATTTTTGTATTGATTCCAATCTTACCTTTCTCTGATTTTTTCGTCAATACAAAATCTGAAATTATTTTTTCGGATTTTTGAATGAATTCAGAGTCGTGACGACTGAAAATCAAGGCATAAGCGAACTGAGAACTTAGATTTTCGAAGATTGTAACTTCGCGCCCACCACTTTCAATCATGGTTGCTACTTTTACTCCGTTACCAAAGGAAGACAAGCCATCCACCACCATCAAATCCACATTTTCAATATAGACTTCGTCAGCTATATCATAATTGGCAATGTAATTTTTTATTCTGTCAATGTACACATCATTACCGATAGTGCAATTATGCAAAACAGAATTGAATATTCCCGAGTGTTTTTTCAATCCTCCTTCTTTTTCGAACACTTTTTGGTAACTTCCAAGAAAAATATTTCCGGAAAAGTGAACATTGGAAATAAAGTCGGGCGAAAAGTTATCAACTACCATCACTTGTTTCCAGTTTTCGGCAGAACATCCATACACAGTAAGGGTTGCAATTTCTTTATCAGCTAGTTGGCGGTATTTTGGCATAAAAATGCTTTTTAATCAGTTCTGAATCAATCCTCTATATCAGTATATTTTTGGAACAGAAAATCATTATAAGGATATCGTTCCACATGAATAGTTTTAATTTTTTCGTACATCAACTCTTTTAACTGTTCGATATTCAGTTTTTGACGGGCTGAAATAAAGATACAATTGTCGGACATTGAATTCATCCACGTTTTCTGAAGTTCTTCCAAACTTATGTTTTCACGTTTTACAGGGGCTAAATCGAATTCTTCCTTAGGTGTATATGAAAATGCATCTATCTTATTAAATATCAGTATCATTGGTTTTTCCTGCGGATCAATTTCCTTGAGCGTTTGATTCACCACCTCCAACTGTTCTTCAAAGTTTGAGTGCGATACATCCACCACATGCAGCAGCAAATCAGCTTCACGCACTTCGTCTAACGTGGATTTGAACGACTGCACCAAATGATGCGGCAACTTGCGAATAAACCCAACTGTGTCAGAAAGTAAGAAAGGTAGGTTCTGAATAATCACTTTCCGAACCGTAGTATCCAACGTGGCAAAGAGTTTGTTTTCAGCAAAAATATCCGATTTACTAAGCAGATTCATTAACGTGGATTTACCCACATTGGTATAACCTACTAAAGCTACACGAACCATTTTGCCCCTGTTTTTACGCTGTGTTGACATTTGCTGGTCAATATCTTTCAGGTTTTGTTTCAGCAAAGCTATTTTAGTAAGGATAATCCGGCGGTCGGTTTCAATTTGTGTTTCTCCCGGTCCACGCATTCCAATTCCGCCCTGTTGACGTTCCAGGTGAGTCCAAAGTCGGGTAAGTCGTGGTAACGTATATTGAAGCTGAGCCAGTTCTACCTGAGTTTTTGCACTGGCAGTTTGTGCCCGTTTGGCAAAAATATCCAGAATAAGACTCGTCCTGTCGAGAATCAGCACTTTTAATTCCGCCTCGATATTACGCAATTGTTTGGGCGACAGTTCGTCGTCGAAAATAACAACACCGATATCATTATTATCAACAAAGTTCTTGATTTCTATAAGCTTACCCGGCCCAACGTAAGTTTTGGGATTTGGATATTCGAGTCGTTGGAAAAATATTTTCTCGGGCGATGCACCGGCGGTTTCGGCCAGAAAAGCCAGTTCGTCGAGGTATTCATGCGCTTTTTCTTCAGTCTGGATTTGTGTGATTACTCCCACTAATACGGCTCTTTCTTCGTATATTTCAGTCTTCATCAGATGTGTGTTTCAGGGTTGAATGTCATTTTTTTGAATAAATTCAGAACAAAAATACTACTTATTTTATTAATCTAGGCATATCATTCGTTGTAAAACGTAGCTTAAAAATCAAAACCAGCGAAAAGAATTAAAAAGTTTATTCAAAAAAAATATGAAATTCAGTTTTTTTCCGTTTAGTGTGATATAATTTTAATTTTTCTTTTAGATGGTCAACGAAAATGATGTATCTTTGACTGCTTTTTGAAAATTAACCGAAATTCATTTCCAAAAATCAACCGCTATTCATTTGCTGCTGTAATGACTAAAAAGTTTTTTGCTTCTCTTTCATTCATAATTGCTTCATTGACTGCATTTTCACAGGCAGGAACCGGTGTCTATCAGTTTCTGGATCTTCCTGTTTCTTCCCGTTTGGCAGCACTGGGTAGTTATAATGTTTCTCTTCGCGACAACGATATTAACTTTGGATTTGTCAATCCGGCTTTACTGACCTCAGAAACCAACAACACTCTTGGACTAAATATGGCTTTTTATTTGGCAGATATTAAGTTTGGCTCGGCAATTTACGGTAAGAATATAGACAAGAAAAATTTTCTGGCTTATGGCATTCAATATGTTGACTATGGGCTTTTTAAATATGCCAACGAGACGAATGATCAGATAGGCGATACCTATTTTACGGCAAAAGATATGGCTTTGAATATTATGTATGCTCGTGTTTTGAATAAAAATTTCACGGTAGGAGCAACCTTTAAACCCATTTATTCAGCTTACGAAACTTACACCAGTTATGGGGTGGCAATGGATGCAGGTATAAGCTACAATGATTCTGCCCATTTTTTCTCTGCCGGTCTGGTGTTTAAAAATATGGGAACGCAGCTAAAAGGTTATTATTCCGACGATGGTGGACAACATATCGAACCGCTTCCATTCAATATTCAGTTAGGGATTACAAAGAAACTGGCGTATGCCCCGTTGCGTTTTTCGTTTACACTTCAAAATCTTCAACAGTGGAATTTGAATTATCAGTCCACCAATCAGCAGTCGACTACCTCAACAACAACTAAAACGACAACCACTTCCTCGATTACCACCCGGAATATTCAGTTTCTGGATATGGCTTTTCGTCACGTGATTATTGCTGCAGAATTTGTTCCTTCCAAGAACTTTTACATTAGTGCTTCGTATAACGACCGTCGTGCTCAGGAGCTAACCATGAATGGGTTTAAAAGCTCTGCCGGATTCTCGTTTGGTGGTGGAATTAAATTATATAAATTCCATGTCGGATTCGGAACAACTCAATTCCAGGCAGGCACAGCATCTTATCAATTCTCAATCACAACCGCCTTGAATGATTTCAGGCTTTAAAATAAGCCACCTAAACCCCTAAAGTGGGAATAAAAAATATTAATCATTAGCTAATTCAGCATATTATCCGTTAACTCATTACAATAGAAACTTTAAAATACTCCCCTTTAGAGGTTGGGGGCATATATCATGAAAAAAATAACAGTTGCAATAGACGGATTCTCATCTTGCGGAAAAAGTACAATGGCCAAGGAATTGGCTCGAGAGGCAGGTTATATTTATGTCGATTCAGGTGCAATGTATCGTGCTGTTTCGCTTTTTTGTATTCAGAATGGCTGGTTAACCGACACAGATATTAATATAGAGGAACTGGAGAGAAATATCGAAACCATTCATATCAGTTTCAAAACCAATAATGAAGGAAAATCGGAAACATACCTGAATGGTAAAAATGTGGAAAATGAAATCCGCACCCTCGAAGTTGCTAATGGGGCCAGCCGTGTGAGTACATTGGGTTTTGTTCGTCGGGAATTAGTTCGCCAACAACAACTTATGGGTGACGACAAAGGTATTGTGATGGACGGTCGGGATATTGGTACAGTTGTTTTTCCAACTGCCGAACTAAAAATTTTTCTTACCGCATCCCCCGAAATCCGAGCTAAACGCCGTCTCGACGAAATGGCTGAAAAAGGTGAAACTCCTGATTATGAAGCTGTATTAGCCAATGTAATAGAACGCGACGACCGTGATCAGAATCGTGCCGAAAGTCCACTCCGCAAAGCCAATGATGCAATCGTTATTGACAATAGCAACCTTACCCGTAACGAACAACGGGAAATTCTACGAACTTTGTTCAACGAAAAAACGTTAGAATAATTTACTATTTATTCATTTACCATTTACGATTGAGATTTGTATTAGTATATAAAGTCACAATCGAATAAAGTAAATCTAAAATTGAAATTATGCTAAATATTGAAATTGATAATAAATCAGGATTTTGTTTTGGAGTAGTTAAAGCTATTACAAAAGCTGAAGAAGAACTTGTTAAAGGTGAAACGCTTTATTGCTTGGGCGACATAGTACACAATGGTCAAGAAGTAGAACGATTAGCTAATATGGGGATGATTACCATCAACCATGAGCAATTAAAAAAGCTACACGATGCCAAAGTATTGCTGCGTGCTCACGGTGAACCACCCAGCACCTACGAAATTGCAAAACAAAACAACATAACACTTATTGATGCTTCTTGCCCGGTAGTTCTGAAACTTCAGTCACGGGTACGAAATGCTTACGAAACAGTTCCCAGTCCTGATACCCAAATTGTTATTTTCGGACATGTGGGACATGCCGAAGTAAACGGATTAGTAGGACAAACCAATGAAAGTGCAATTGTTATTGAAAACGAGGACGATTTATACAAAGTAAACCTGAAAAAACCGATTCGTTTATTCTCGCAAACAACTAAATCGCTGGAAGGTTACAATCATCTTATTTCAACTATTTCGGATACAAGGGATAAGGATACAACATTTGAATATACTGACACAATTTGTAGACAAGTGGCTAACAGAATGCCAAATATTACTATCTTTGCACAGCAAAATGATATTGTAATTTTTGTTGGCGGCAAAAAGAGTTCCAATGCTAAAGTACTGTTTGAGCACTGTAAAGAGCAAAATCAAAATACTTATTTTGTATCTGAGCCCGAAGAAGTAGAGCATTTAAACATCGATTTGAATAAAAAAATCGGAATTTGCGGAGCAACCTCAACTCCTCGCTGGGTAATGGAAGCAGTAGAAAATAAACTGAAGGAACTGGCTGCAAAACAAGGAATTAAATAATTGTATTTTCAAATAAAAAGATTGATTGTTGTTAAAATGTTTTCAAAATGAAGTATGAAATTAAATGTATCGGTGTACTCACTTCAGGTGGGGATGCTCCGGGAATGAATGCTGCTATTCGTTCAGTAACGCGAGCTGCCATTTTCAATGGCATTCGCGTAAAAGCTATTTACAGAGGTTATAAAGGGTTGATTACCGGAGAAATAAAAGAGTTTCAGACACAGAATGTAAGTAATATCATTCAGCAGGGTGGAACAATTCTGAAAAGTGCCCGCTGTGCCGAATTCCGCACTCCCGAAGGTCGTAAAGAGGCTTTTGAGAATATGAAGAAAGAAGAAATCGATGCCTTGGTGGTAATTGGTGGTGATGGAACATTTACAGGAGCACGCATTTTTGCACAGGAATACAATGTGCCTATCGTGGGACTGCCCGGTACGATTGACAACGATTTATACGGAACTGATTCGACTATTGGTTACGATACCGCACTTAATACCATTATCGAAGCAGTTGATAAAATCCGCGATACCGCGTCGTCGCACGAACGTCTGTTCTTTATCGAAGTAATGGGACGTGATGCCGGTTTCCTTGCGCTTAACAGTGCATTGGCTTCGGGTGCTGAAGCTGCCATTATCCCCGAACGAGAAACGCAGGTGGATCAGTTGGATGAACTTATCAGCAATGGTTTCCGTAAATCGAAAAACAGCAGCATCGTATTGGTTGCCGAAAGTGATATAACCGGTGGTGCAAACGGACTGGCCGAACGTATGAAAAACGAACATCCCGAATATGATGTTCGTGTTACTATTCTCGGTCACATTCAGCGAGGTGGTTCACCTTCGGCCTACGACCGCATTCTGGCTAGTCGCATGGGTGTGGCTGCTATAGATGCACTGCTCGACGAACAACGCAGCATCATGATTGGTATTGTGAACGATGTGATTGTGCATGTTCCTTTCACCAAAGCCATTAAAGACGATAAACCGGTAAATGAAAATCTGCTGGGTGTGTTGCAAATGCTTTCAATATAAGCCCCCAACCCCTAAAGGGGAGTTAAGTAATCAGTTGGCAGTAGCAGTTGGCAGTTTAGCTACTGCTTACTGCCACTGCCTACTGTATACTGCCACTGCCTACTATGAAAATATTATTCGTTTGTCTCGGAAATATATGCCGTTCACCAATGGCTGAAGTTGCTTTTCAACGAATTCTGGAACGTGAACATGCAACCGACCGTTTTACAATTGATTCTGCTGGCTTAATTGGTTTTCATGCCGGTGAATTACCCGACAGCCGTATGCGCTACCATGCCGGAAAGCGTGGATATACAATGACGCATCGTTCCCGCCCTTTTACACGCTCCGACTTCGACCGCTTTGATATGATTATTGGTATGGATGACCAAAATATCAAAGGACTAAATAATCAGGCGCATACTCTCGACGAAAAGAATAAAATTCAGCGAATGACCGATTTTTGCCGGAACATTGATGCCGACCACGTTCCCGACCCTTATTACAGTGGTGATCAGGGCTTCGAAAATGTAATTGATTTACTGGAAGATGCGTGCGAGGGATTGTATGAAGCAGTAAATACTCCTTAGTTTTAATGGAGTGTTTTTTTTTAATAAATCCGCACGATTTTACTTTTCACGGCACTTGAATTCTGGTTGTCTATGCTATCGTTTGGTTATTCTTCTGTATTGTATAAATCACAGTGCCAGTTAGCCGGATTTTGATAAATATAAAACGCAATCCGACGGAATTCATCATCGTCCCGTATCACATGATCGTGAAAACGTGCCTGCCAGCAAAAATCAGGTTGAATTAAACGTGCCTCTGTACTAACTGCTGATTTAAACCCACGAATAATAGATGACAGGTTTTTAGATTGTGGGCCAAAATGATTGGCTGGTGGATTGTGTTCAATCATCCTTACCAAATCGGTATCATCAACCGTATTGTTAACCGTAGAGACGCAATGCATTGCGTCTCTACAATGTTCGTTATTATTCAATAAATCGTTATCCTGAACGCAATGCATTGCGTCTAATGAATTTGCATTACTATTCGAGACGCAAGGCATTGCGTCTATTGAATTCATATTATTATTCGAGACGCAAAGCATTGCGTCTCTACGACAATTATATTCATTGCGCCCAATAACAATAATTCCATGAATATGATTCGGCATAATCTGGAAAATGTCCATATCCAGATTCATATCAGGACGAATTGATGGTGATTTCAGCCATTCCAGTTCGGCTATTTTTCCAGCATCTGACAATTGCATCTCGCCATCAACTATCCTACCAAAAAAATGTTCCCGATGTTTTGTACAGATTGTAATAAAATACGCACCCTCATCCCCATAATTCCATTCACGCCACCGTGCCGAAGGAATCCTGTATTTATTTTGAAATTTATTCGTCATAATTATAATAATTCAATCCCCGTAGAGACGCAATGCTTTGCGTCTCAAGAATAAAACAATAAAATTTCCTTAAGACGCAATGCTTTGCGTCTTAAGAATAAAACAATAAAATTTCCTATAGACGCAAAGCATTGCGTTTCTGAAAACAATTTCTCAACATACGAGACGCAAAGCATTGCGTCTCTACGCGATAAAATTTCTCCATGCCCACCATTTTCTATCCTTCAAATAATTCAGATCCAAATCATGTCTATACGCTTCCCGTTCGAATGAGATATTCATATATGCGTTCGACTTGTTCTTGTATTTGATAAGCCCAATTGCAAACTCTATTAAGTAAAGCACATAAAACGGCAAAACCAACAGTTCTACTTGCTGGCGAATATGAATTCGTTCATGATTCAGTATTCGTTTATCCTGTTTGAGATGTTTATCCCTTAGTATGATGAACGGGAATAGAGTTATGCCAGAGATATCAAGATATTTGATTTTGGGAATGATAAGTATCATATCAACATTTTACGCCAAACAGTGACTTTGCCTTTTGGATGATCAGGAATAATATAGTAGGAGCTAACAATGGCATCTGTTATTTTATAACCTTACCATTTCAAATCAGTATAATCATCTTTTCACTTTGCTCCAGTGCGATTTTAGCTCATGGTGATAATAAAATAACAGAAGAAGATGGCTTTTTTTAATTCATCAATATAGTTTTCTGGTAATCTGGGAAATGCAAGGATTCCCTTTAAATCTACAATTATAATCTCAAACTCAGAACCTAAAACAGCCTTTTTACATGGTATTCCATTTGGAAATTTAATTGTAGTTTCAATTCGGGTTTCCATTATTTCTCCCCCTCCACAATCTTTATCTCCTCTTCAGTCAACCCATACATCTGATAAACCAACTGATCTATCTCGGATTCGAGGGTGGTGGTGTCTTGGTTCTGTTTTTTTAACTCCAATACTCTTTCTACTAGTTCAACAATTTCTTTTTGATTGCTCGTCGATTTTGGAATAGGAATTTGACCAAAATACTGCCAAATTAGTTGAAACCCATTTTGGATAGCTGTACAGTATTTGGAAATTAACCACCAACCAACTTTAGAATTTAAGATGCCTAGTAAACATTTATCGTCTGATGGAATAAACCATATAGAATTATTACAAAACAATCCTTCTTCATCATAAATAAAACACGGTTTAACTTGCATAGCCTGATACATTATTTTAGGCTTTTTAAATTCTGAATAATAGTCAGATGCATATCTTTGTAATGCATACCATTCATATCTAATTCCTGTTTCTACCTTATTTCTATTACTTAACTTCTCTTTATACAAAAGAAGATGCGAATAAATTGTTGGAAATTTATTTATAAACTCTTCTTCTGCTTTAACAATAGTTCGTTATAAAAAGCTCTAAATTAAGCGGCAATTGTGCCCCAATTCCTTAGTTCAGAGATAATAGTTCTATTTTTCTTTAAGTACGGGTTAATCCCGAACCTTTGAATAAATGTTTTAAGCAATAACTCAT
>CAIKVR010000003.1 GCA_903830915.1 uncultured Bacteroidales bacterium | reverse complement strand
CGATCTGCGTTTCGTTGAGTGGCGCAAACATCACTAGTTCATCAATACGGTTCAGAAACTCGGGACGAATGGTTTGTTTCAGCAGTTCGAATACCTGTAACTTGGTTTTTTCGATAATTTCTGCCTGATTTTTATCGGTCATTCCTTCAAAACTTTCCTGTATCAACGACGAACCAATATTGGAAGTCATAATGATAATGGTGTTTTTGAAGTTCACCAACCGGCCTTTGTTATCGGTCAACCGTCCATCGTCCAGCACTTGTAGCAGCACGTTGAAAACATCGGGATGAGCCTTTTCAATCTCGTCGAAAAGCACAACTGAGTATGGTTTACGGCGAATAGCTTCAGTCAGTTGACCACCTTCATCGTAGCCCACATAGCCCGGAGGCGAACCAATCAGACGGGTAACGGAGAATTTTTCCTGATACTCGCTCATATCAATGCGCGTCATCATATTCTCGTCGTCGAAGAGGTATTCGGCCAGCGCTTTTGCCAGCTCGGTTTTACCCACACCGGTCGTACCGAGAAAGATAAACGAACCAATTGGTCGTTTGGGGTCTTGAAGTCCCGCACGACTACGACGTACCGCATCCGAAACCGCCTGTATGGCTTCATCCTGACCAACCACACGCAAGTGTAATTCGTCTTCCAGATGCAGCAATTTATCCTTTTCGCTTTGCAGCATTTTCTTTACCGGGATGCCCGTCCAGCGGCTTACCACATCAGCAATATCTTCACTGTCCACTTCTTCTTTTATCAGTGCATGAATACCTTGCATAGCAGTCAATTTGGTTTGGAATTGAGCAATTTGTTCTTCGGCAGCTTTTACTTTTCCATAACGGATTTCCGCCACCAGTCCGTAATCGCCATCGCGCTCGGCTCGTTCGGCCTGATACTTCAGGTCTTCAATCTCCACTTTGGTTTGCTGAATGCTGTCAATCAGTTGTTTTTCGCTCGACCATTTCGCTCGCATTTCCTTGCCTTCTTCTTTCAGGTTGGCAATTTCCTCGTTTAGTTGAGCCAGTTTACGTGTATCATTTTCACGTTTAATGGCTTCGCGTTCTATCTCCAGTTGCTTAATGTTGCGGTCAATCTTATCCAGTTCTTCCGGCACAGAATCTACTTCTAATCTTAGTTTTGCAGCCGCCTCGTCCATTAGGTCAATAGCTTTATCGGGCAAAAAACGGTTGGTAATATACCGACTCGAAAGTTCCACGGCGGCAATAATAGCATCATCTTTAATTCGTACTTTGTGGTGGTTTTCGTATCGTTCTTTCAATCCACGAAGAATAGAAATAGTACTTGGAATATCCGGTTCGTCGATATTTACAATTTGGAAACGTCGTTCAAGTGCTTTATCTTTCTCGAAATACTTTTGATATTCGTCCAGCGTGGTTGCTCCGATAGCCCGCAATTCACCACGCGCCAAAGCAGGTTTCAGAATGTTGGCAGCATCCATGGCGCCATCGCTTTTGCCGGCTCCCACCAGCGTATGTATTTCGTCGATAAACAGAATGACCTCACCATCGGCTTTGATCACTTCGTTTACCACGGCTTTCAGTCGTTCCTCAAATTCGCCTTTGTACTTGGCACCGGCAATCAGTGCACCCATATCGAGCGAGAAAATTTGCTTCGATTTCAGGTTTTCGGGCACATCACCGCGAACAATACGATGCGCCAAGCCTTCGGCAATGGCAGTTTTACCCACACCCGGCTCACCAATCAGAATAGGATTGTTCTTGGTACGACGGCTCAAAATCTGTAACACCCGACGAATTTCCTCGTCACGACCGATTACAGGGTCGAGTTTTCCGGCTTGGGCTTGTTCGTTCAGATTAATCGCGTATTTGTTTAGGGCATTGTAGCTTTCTTCAGCCGAAGCGGAATCGGCTTTCGCACCTTTACGAAGCTCCACAATGGCTTTTTGCAATTCGTTTTCAGAAATACCCGCATCTTTCAACACTTTGGTCAACGAATTCTTTTCAGCCGTAAAAGCCAACAACAAATACTCCATGGACACAAACTGGTCACCGGCTTTGGTCGAAAGCGAAGTAGCTTTTTGCAACACAGCATTTGCTTCCCGACTCAGGTAAGGCTCGCCACCACCCGATACGCGCGGAAACCCGGCAATCATGCTATCAACAACCGCTTGTAAAGCTGAAACATTTACGCCTAATTTTCCAAACAGGAATTGAGTAAGATCTTCGCCCTTAGTGAGCAAAGCCCTGAACAAGTGAGGCGTTTCAACCACTTGTTGACCATTGGATTGTACCAGTTCGATAGCTTCCTGAATGGCTTCCTGCGATTTGATAGTAAAATTATTAAAGTTCATGGTTTGTAAAATTAAGTTGTTTACTGGTTTAGTTAGTTTCAATACCTGTATCAAATATTCATCCAATCGAAGTTTTCGGATTTTTTGGCAGTTAAATTCCACAAATAATTGAAAAGCAAGACAATGTTGTAGCAAGTTTGCAAGTTTGTCAGTTAATTTGAGAGAAGTTGTAAACAAGGGGGAGAGAAGGAACGAGGAAGAGAGGAGCAATAGCATTTAATTTATTTCGCTTAATGCTTCGCCGGCGTTTTTGTTTTCTCAGCAATAAGCATGTTTAGGGCTTTGCCAACCACCGAACAACCATGAACGCAGTTTTCTCATTGCGTGCATTAATCTTCAATAATAACGGATTTTGGCACAAGGCAGTTGTTGACGAGCTGAACGATTCAGCCTTTCATAATCGTCATTACCAATGTGCGTTCCACGTTGAAATGCGTGCATATAAAATCTTTCTGAACTAAAACTTAGATGGAATCGGTTTCCGGCTTTAGTTCAGCAGCAGGTTTCGATTCCTGTTTCTGCATATCCTTTATCTGATTGCCAATTTCAACCAAATCCTTGTACGGAATGGCTGACAAAGTTTGTTGTACATCAATAGGCAGGGGTTTAGGCTTAAGTTTTTGCAGCGGATGGTTCTCCGGGTAAAACTGATTTTTGTCCGGTGTCCACACCAGCAAGTCGTTAGGCTCACATACCAGCAGTTTACACATCAATTCCACATGACTGAGATTGAGCGACGAAACCCCGTTAAACAGAATGTTATTCACCGTGTAGGGAGACAAACCCTGCTTTACCAGAAAGTAATACGGGTTATCTATACCCCGTGCTCTAAAAACAGGCATTACATTTAAACGTAACATAATAGTAGCTGTTAGAATAATTATAGCATAAATCAATGCAAAAATACAAAATATAATTTTACAAATAGTAATAATCAGTGTAGAATTAGTAACTGTAAAATTACAAAACTAAATAAACAGTGTTTTTATACTAACTGTAAAATTACAAATATCAATAAACAGATATTTATTGATAAAATACAAAATAAATCTATTGATCATTGATATAAGTATAAAAGTAATCAATAGATAAATTATAGATATAAGTATTAAATTAATAACTATAAAATTACAGAATGTAACTCATCGTATTTAATTACTAACTGTAAAATTACGGAATGAAACTCATTATATATAAGTACTCACTGTAAACATGCGAAACCTATCTCAAAATCGTGAAATAACTGTATATCTGCGCTTGAACTGTCTCAGGAAGATTCAGTTGATAATTTATTTAAAAATATTTGAGAAAATTATTGCTGATGTTAAACGATTTTTTTATCTTTGGAGGCAAATAAAATAAACTATTGTACTTATTTCATTATATAGTGAATATGTGCAATGAAATTAATAAATATATGGTGAATATATGTGCAAGTGCGCTTATATTGGAGTTAGCAGTAATTTTAAAAAACAAAAAATGAAGACTTTACTTTACATTTCGACACTTTTACTTTTGATAAGTTGCGGACAAAAGAACAGCAACCAGACAGCGAAAACACATGAAAGTGCGGTTGACACTTTAGCTGACAACTTAAAGGTATCTGACAACAAAACGAATAATATCTGCCAAGAATATTCCAAAATTAAAGTTAAGGAAATTTCAGAAAAATCATATCCTAATATCAATTATTTACAGACTTTTCAATATAACGACTTGACACTTCTGTTTGGCAGTTACCAATCTGAGCCAAAGAATTTAGCAAAGAATGACTTTGGTGGTTATCGATTATTTGTCATGAATGCGAAAGGAGAACTATTATTTAGATCAAAAGGAGCAGACGACAGTCGAAGTTTTTCACCTGAATTCTATAAATTAAATGATTTTTCTCCAGTTTTTATTTTAGTAGAATTAGGTGACGAAGGAGGTTCTTGGGGTAATAATGTGTATTCCATATTAGGTAACGAAGTTAAAGATATTGGAAATATAAACATAGCTAAACAAAAAATTATAGATGGTTATTTTTCTTTCGTAAACATTGGTGAATTTACTCAAATCTGTAAAATAGGGAACAGTTTCCAATTTAATTTTCACACAGATTCTGTAACTTACGACCCGAACGGAAAAAACGAGAAAAGCTTGGATGGAAAAAAATGGCATTACATATACGACGAGAAAACGTTTAAACTGACGAAAAAATAACAGAAAGAAGAAAATTCCCCTCGCTACCGCGCGATTGTATCGCGTGGGAAGTAGGAAGAATTTTTGTTTGAATAGACTGGTTTGCCACACGATGCAATTCTTAGTTTGCAGTTAGAGAATATTAATAGGTTATTTCTTTACTTTTGTTGTATAGAAGAAGGAATTAACCGAT
>CAIKVR010000002.1 GCA_903830915.1 uncultured Bacteroidales bacterium | reverse complement strand
GCAAATATTGCGTTCCTACCGCCAACCAATACCGTCAACACCCACAAGATTACATTGACGCATTGGAATACACAGTGAAAGATGCCCTTTCAAAATGTCCGGCCGGAACAGGTGAACAAGTTGTAGGTATTGCATTCGACACTACAGGAAGTACCCCTGTATTTACCGACAAAGAAGGTACTCCACTTTCATTGCTTCCTGAGTTTGCTGAAAATCCGAACGCCATGTTCGTATTGTGGAAAGACCACACTGCCATTAAAGAAGCTGAAGAAATCAACAACTTGTGTGCTCGCTGGGACATCGACTATTCTTCTTATGAAGGTGGTATTTATTCTTCGGAATGGTTTTGGGCAAAAGCATTACACGTACTTCGTTCGGACGAAAAAGTACGCAACGCCGCTTACTCTATCGTAGAACACTGCGACTGGTTACCAGGATTATTGGTAGGCAAAACCAATCCACATGAAATCTGCCGCAGCCGTTGCGCTTCAGGCCACAAAGCTATGTGGTTGGAGAAATGGGGCGGACTTCCTGCCGAAAACTTCCTTGTTGAACTGGATCCATTGTTGGCTGGTTACCGTGATCGCCTTTACACCAGCACTTGCCCAAGCGACAAGAAAACTGGTGAATTGACCGAAGAATGGGCAACTCGTCTTGGTTTGACTACTAAAGTTGCTGTTGCTGTTGGAGCGTTCGATTGCCATACAGGAGCAGTTGGTGCCGAAGTTACTCCGGGTGCATTGGTACGTGTTATTGGAACTTCAACCTGTGATATTATGGTTGCCAGCTACGAGGAAATGGGCGATAAACTTATTCCGGGAATTTGCGGTCAGGTTGACGGTTCGGTTATTCCGGGCATGGTTGGCTTGGAAGCAGGACAATCGGCTTTCGGAGACGTATATGCATGGTTCAAGAACGTAGTGGCATGGCCTGTGGTAAACGTACTTTCGAAAACAACTTTGATTGACGAAGCTACCAAACAAAAACTGATCGACGAAACGATGGATCAAATCATTCCAGCTTTATCTATCGAAGCTGCGAAAGTTCCTGTTTCTGAATCAACTATTCTGGCTACAGACTGGATGAACGGTCGTCGTACGCCTGATGCTAACCAAAAAGTAAAAGGTACTATCACCGGATTAAACCTAGGTAGCTCTGCTCCGCTTATCTTCCGCGCATTGGTTGAAGCTACTGCTTACGGTTCAAAAGCTATTGTTGATCGTTTTATCGAAAATGGTGTGGTTATCAACGAAATCATCGGTATCGGTGGTATCGCGTTGAAATCGCCTTTCGTAATGCAAACATTGGCTGACGTTTTGAATATGCCGATTAAAGTAGCTAAAGCTGAACAGGCTTGTGCTTTCGGAACATCAATGTTTGCTGCTGTTGTAGCTGGTGTATACGAAAAAGTGGAAGAAGCTCAAAAAGCTATGGGTATGGGCTTTGCTCAGGAATTCTATCCAAATCCTGCCAATGCAGCTTTGTATGCTGAATTATACAAAGACTATATAAAACTAGGTCAATTCACAGAAAAAGAATTGTTTTCATAAACCAATAAAATAATTCATTATGAAAAAACTTATTTATTTAGCATTAATTCCAATTCTTATGATAGCTTGTAAAGATAAAAGCGAAAAAACGCTTTCAGGACTTGTAAAAACTAATTTTGAGCAGATAATCAACGGTGACTCTACCGGTTTGTATGTACTTAAAAATGCAGCAGGCGTTGAAGTTTGTATCACCAACTTCGGTGGACGTATTGTTTCTATAATGGTGCCTGACAAAACAGGAAAATTGCAAGACGTGGTTCTTGGTTTCGACAGTGTGGCCGATTACGTGAAAGTTCCGAGTGATTTCGGTGCTTCAATTGGCCGTTATGCTAACCGCATTAAAAATGGTCAGATTACCATTGATGGAAAAACGATTCAGTTGCCTCAAAACAACTTTGGTCATTGTTTGCACGGTGGACCTAAAGGCTGGCAATATCAGGTTTACAAAAATGTGAAACAGATCGGAGATTCAGTAGTTGAAATGACCCGTTTCTCGCCTGATGGAGATATGAATTTCCCCGGAGCTGTTGAAGCAAAGGTTACTTTCACCCTGACTAAGGATAATGCTATTAAGATAGATTTTGAAGCTACAACCGACAAGAAAACTGTGATTAATATGTGTAATCACTCGTATTTCAATCTTTCGGGCGATGCTACCAAACCAATTACTGACCACTTGCTTTATATCAATGCAAATGGCTTCACTCCGGTAGACAGTACTTTTATGACAACAGGCGAGATTGCCACTGTAAAAGGAACTCCGATGGATTTCACAACAGCTAAAGCAATTGGTGCAGACATTACTAAATATGATTATGTACAATTGAAAAACGGAAACGGATATGATCACAACTGGGTGCTGAATACCGCCGGTGATGTAACTAAACAAGCAGTTAAAGTGACTTCTCCCATAAGTGGAATTTCACTGGAAGTATTTACTAACGAGCCTGGCATTCAGGTTTATACCGGAAACTTCCTTGATGGAAAAGCAAAAGGTAAAAAAGGAATTGTTTATAACCAGCGTGCTGCAGTATGTCTGGAAACACAACATTATCCCGACAGCCCGAATAAACCACAATGGCCTTCAGCTATTCTTGAGCCGGGTAAGGTTTATAAAAGCACCTGTATTTATAAATTTAGCGTAGAAAAATAATAATTAATTAAATCATTTAAAATTATGAATTGGAGTTCACATGAATTTATTTGGCTCGACTGGGTAATTCTCGCCGTCGGAATATGTACTGTATCATGGGCTGTATGGCGCTCGGTACAAAAAGACAAAAAATTGCAACAGGGTGCTAATAGTGAAGATTACCTATTCGGTAAAGGTGAACCATGGTATATCATTGGTGCTGCTATTTTTGCTGCAAACATTGGATCGGAACACCTTGTAGGTCTGGCAGGAACAGGTGCAAAATCGGGTGTAGGTATGGCACACTGGGAAATGCAGGGTTGGATGATTCTCATCCTTGGCTGGCTCTTTGTGCCGTTTTACCAACACATGAATATGAAATTGGGGAAAATCATCACCATGCCTGACTTCCTCAAAAATCGTTATACACCTCGTACTGGTTCGTGGTTGTCTATCATTACACTTATAGCCTACGTGCTAACCAAAGTAAGTGTGACCGCATTTACAGGTGGTATCTTTATGGAAAGTCTTCTTGGTTTGCCTTTTTGGTATGGAGCAATCGGTCTGATTGTTTTAACGGGTGTATTTACCGTTTTTGGGGGTATGAAAGGTGTGATGACACTGTCTGCCATTCAAACGCCGATACTTATCATTGGTTCATTCCTTGTACTTTTCTTAGGACTATCAGCCCTTGGAGATGGTAATGTTATTCATGGTTGGACTGCTATGATGGATCATGCCAGAGCAATGAGTATAGGAACAGACGGACATGCCTATGGTACTAACCACATGTTCCACTTAGAGACGGGTGACCCACTATATGACGACTATCCTGGTTTTTGGGTATTTATTGGAGCCTCAATTATCGGCTTTTGGTATTGGGCTACCGACCAACATATCGTTCAACGTGTACTCGGACAAACAAAGGGAGAGGCTAACGATGTTGTAATGAAACGTGCACGTCGTGGTACAATCGCTGCCGGTTATTTCAAAATTCTTCCTGTATTCATGTTCCTTATTCCGGGTATGATTGCAGCTGCTTTAGCAGCACGTCCTGGCAGTGGTTTTTCGTTAACTAACCCAGATACCGCTTTTGGTTCCATGGTTAAGTTTGTATTACCTGCGGGAGTGAAAGGTATTGTTACCATTGGTTTTGTGTCTGCATTGGTTGCATCATTGGCAGCATTTTTCAACTCTTGTGCTACACTGTTTACCGAAGACTTTTATAAACCAATGTTCAAAGGAAAAACGGAAGCCAGATACGTTTTGGTAGGTCGTATTGCAACAATTGTTGTAGTTGTTCTAGGTATTATTTGGATACCGGTTATGATGAAGCTTGGCAGTCTTTATTCCTATCTGCAAGGAATTCAATCCCTCCTTGCTCCAGCCATGGTAGCCGTATTTGTACTGGGTATATTTTCCAAAAGAATTACACCCAAGGCAGGTGAAGCTGGTTTAATAATTGGCTTTATTATCGGTATGGCACGCTTGCTGACAAACGTTTTTACAAATACAGGAAAAGACCTAATGACAGGTTGGTATTGGGAATCCACTCATTGGTTTTGGCATACAAACTGGCTTATTTTTGAAATCTGGTTACTGGTATTCATCATGTTAATGATGGTGGTAGTATCGTTTTTCACTCCGAAACCAACCGCACAACAGATTGATGCTATTACTTTCAAAGGTGACTATAAAATACTTATCAAAAATAGTTGGAACAAGTGGGATATTATTGCTTCGCTTGGTGTAGTAGCTATTTGTGCTGCATTCTACTGGTATTTCTGGTAAATCAGACAATGAATAAAAACAGAAAAGACTTGCGCAATATTGTGTAAGTCTTTTTTTTCACGAGAATAGTCGTAAAATTTTTTCAGGTATCCAAAAAGCACATTTTCCGACACATTCTTTAAGAAAAATTTATCAGAAGAAAAAGATAAAAAATAATGCCTGAATTAGTCTTATTTACAACAAAATTTAAAAATTTGGTTTTAAGTCATTCAATATAAATTAGATTCCAACCACATATATACTTAATTAAATCTTTTGTTGAATCTTTTAATGCGAAGATAAAAGCATTCTTCTAATAACTCAGAAGAGTCATTAGAATTAAGTTTCACCTTTTGTATTGACTAAT
>CAIKVR010000001.1 GCA_903830915.1 uncultured Bacteroidales bacterium | reverse complement strand
TATTTTATTCTAAATTCGTTGGAGAATGAGAACAGGGCACAAACTTTTTCAATTCCGTTCAGCAACGGAAGTATCACCAACATTAGTGGAACAATGGTACCACATTCATACATTATTTCAAGTATAAGTACTGATGGTAATAGCTATTCTTTTCAGGCCTGTACCAATACAACCGGTCCGTATACCGACGATAGAACCACTAATCTGGTGGTTTCGTTAACACAAATGCCAACTGTTACAGTAAGTCCTGCTTCAGCACTTGTTACAAATACATGGAATGCAACAACAAAAACACTTACTTTGAATATAAATCATATCCTGGGCGCTGCAAATGTGGTGGTCTCAACTTCAATTACAACAACCAATGATGTTGTGAATCATTCTAATGCTTCTGTATATGGTTTACCCGGAGCAATTCAGGTGAATGCCCCCATTGGATATTTAGCTTTGGTTTACTCCATTTCAGGTCAGTTACTGAAATCAGTTACTATCATTTCTGAGCAATTTAATATTTCTGTTTCAAGAGGAATTTATGTGGTGTCTGTGGGTGGTGTGCCACAAAAAGTCAAAGTTGATTAGTGGTTGCGGAGAATCAAGTGTCTGTAAACCAACGCTAAATTAATTACCAAATTATGAGTATCGTGCAGAAGTTATGTCTCTGGAACCACAAGCACTTAAACAACAACACGTTAGCGATGACTGCTAAAGAATCCAACCCGCTTTATTTCAAAGTAATTGGTTGTTTTTTTTATTTAAACCAGAATTCAAAGTTCAAAAACCTAAAATCAAATACGAATTATTTCAAATACATATATCTTTGCTTCGTCAATTAAAAAGAAATATCATTAAATCAAATATTCAAAATCAAATTATCATGAAAACAAAAAACTTTACTTCTTTATTTAGTCGCCGGTATGTTCAGCCGGTTATGTTGTCAGCTATTTTTAGCTGCTTAGTTTTATCCGTATCGGCACAGACTAATACCTGGGTAGGTCCTGCTACCGGTGGCGATTGGTCTAATGGCGCTAACTGGTCTTCAACCGCAGTTCCTGTTGCTACTGACTCGGTATTAATTGCCAGTCCTAATGCAGTAACCATCTCATCTGCTGTTGGTACAATCGATAAGCTGACAGTTCAGGGATCTTTAAGCATTACTTCTTCGGGTTCTTTGACCATTTCGCAAGCTGTAAAATCTACAGACATTCTTGAAATTGCTGGTGGCGTTGTCACCAATGCCGGTTCATTAAGTCTGACTCAAACTGCTGCTTTTAGTAATCCCGGTTTAAATTTCGTGAATGGAACAGCTGCCAATGGTACATTGACCAATACAGGGACTTTGTCTATAAATACCGGATTTACGGGATCAACCGGCGCCTGCGTCAATTTTAATCAGACTACCGGTGGAACAGCCGATTTTGAAATGGGTACTAGCGGGGTGACTTTGACTCAGGCATCTGGAAAAACCATATTTAATATGACTGCAGGCACTGCACAAATCGGCGGTAATGTAACTATTGGTTCCAATTCTGCAGCTGTGAAT